>NZ_DBLYGC010000004.1:0-154501 GCF_056818865.1 Butyribacter sp. | reverse complement strand
TGTAAATAATGTTTCCTTAAGTGCTTATTTTAATTCAACCTGATGAAAATAAAAAATCGGACAGAGTGCTGAATTAAACAGACTGCCGGACAACGAATACAGGGAGGTAATGTGGATGTTAAGACTTTCTATTGAAAACAAAGAGTATCTGATGGTTGGTGATGATGTAAAAATCATTTTTCTCGGTGGTACGGGAAATCATCACAGGATAATGATTGATGCACCTAAAGATGTAAAGATAGTCAGAAGCAAGGCTCTTAGAAAGCATATGAAAGAAAACGGGATAGAGTGTGAAGCTCCTTCTTACTATGAAGAAAAAGAGCATCCGGAGAAATACCGCAGGAAGTAAAAAGTTGTTAAGAAATTAATTTTAATATTAAAGAACTATTTTGAATGCGGATGATTTAAGTTTTCTTAGTTTGATAATGAATCAGTGAACCTAGGCATTGATTTTATTATATATAAAAATAAAAAATACAAAGCAGATTTTAGAATACGCTTTCAAACGGATTTGGAGCGTAGGACAAGTTGCCTACCGCACTACAGGTGCGGATGGTAACGGAAAAACACGGAGGTAATTATTATGGCAATGATAGTACAGCACAATATGTCAGCAATGAATGCTAACAGAATGTTAGGAATAACAAACAGTTCACTCGCAAAATCTACAGAGAAACTTTCTTCTGGTTATAGAATTAACCGTGCAGCAGATGATGCGGCAGGACTTTCTATTTCAGAGAAGATGAGAAGCCAGATTCGTGGCTTAAATAAAGCATCTGACAATGCTCAGGATGGTATCTCACTTATACAGACAGCAGAAGGTGCATTAAATGAGTCTCACTCAATTCTCCAGAGAATGAGAGAGCTTTCAGTACAGGCATCAAACGGTACAGAGACAGATGACGATAGAGAGGCAGTACAGCAAGAAATCAGTCAGCTTCAGGATGAGCTTACAAGAATTTCAAGCACTACAGAGTTTAATACAATGAAGCTTCTTGATGGTTCTTTGGCTGGACCACAGGGTGTATCAAAAGGTTCCAACCAGACAATAGGAAGTCAGGTAGCAAATTTAAAAGCAGCAGAAACAGGCATGACAGCAGGTGCAGATACATCTACTGAAACAGGTTTATTTGCAAAAGAAACTATAAAGATTGATGGTGCAGACATTACTGTAGACTGGACTACTCTTACAAGTGAAGAAAAAGCTGCATTAAAGCAGAACTGGACTGCATCAGATAGCTCAAAAGCAAGCAAAGCTGCTACAATCATGCAGGATAAGATCAATGAAGCTATTGACAATAGCGGACTTGGAGTAGCACATGTCACTGTAAAATCATCTGTAACAGGTGTTGCAGCAAGCTTTAATATCAAATCAGGCTCAGAAGGAACTGACTCTAAAATTAGTTTTGACAACTCTGCGGATACTTTAATAGGCAAGACTTTAGCAGGTGTTGCCGCTGCAGATGTAACAGGTTCAACAAAATATAGTGGTGAGAATGTAGCTGCTACAGAGAAGTTTTATATGAATATCAATGGTCAGTCATTGGTAGTAACACCAGCAGCAAAAGTAGATAATGGAGCTGCTATGTCAGATGTTGCAACAACATTACAGACATCAATCAATACTGCAATCGATACCTATAATAAAGATCGTGATGATGCTGATCAGTTGAAAAAGGTGACAGTTGATGTTTCAAAGGATGGTCGTCTTGTAGTGAGCAGTGAGAGTGGTTCTGTTTCATTTTCAGATTTTGGAACAGGTGAGGCTGCTAAAAAGCTCGGTCTTGATGCTTCTGCTACTAAGACAGCAGCAAATGGTGGAATGACACTTCAGATTGGTGCAAATGAAGGTCAGACAATGAACTTTGGCATTGAGGACATGAGTGCAGCAGCACTTGGTGTTGATGGTGGAAAGGTTGATATTGCTACTCAGTCAGGTGCTCAGAAAGCTACTACAACTATTGATGCAGCTATCAAGAAAGTATCTGCACAGAGAAGTAAACTTGGTGCTGTTCAGAACCGTCTTGAGCATACAATAGCAAACCTTGATACAGCTTCTGAGAATACTCAGACATCAGAGTCTCGTATCCGTGATACAGATATGGCTGAAGAAATGGTTGCATACAGCAAGAATAACATTCTTTTACAGGCAGGTCAGTCTATGCTTGCACAGGCTAATCAGTCTAACCAGGGTGTACTTTCACTTCTTCAGTAATGAAGTGATATGAGATGTTTGTGGGATTGCGTGAATTGTCAGGCAATGAAGCAATCTGTAACATCAGTTTAGCGTAAAATAGACTATTTCATACAAAGTAAAAAATCGCTATGGGATATTATGATTATTATCAGATATTCTGTAGCGATTTTATTATGTTATAGGAAACTTGTCGTTTCTTATAACATAATAAATGCTACGCATTCCGCTCAAGCGCGAAAGAGTCGCAAGCGACTCTTTGTTATGCATGAAAATTTATATTGACGAACATACATTCAGATGCTATTATAGATGCGCGAACAAATGTTTAGTGATAGTTATATTTTGAGTGTGTTATCATTCTGTATCTAGTACAACGAAAATTTAGGCAAGTTATTTAGATAAATAGCAACAGGTCAATACACTAGGGTTATAGACAATGATTATGTGGAATTGCATTTTGGATATACGGTATGTATAATGTATGAAAGGAGACATGTATGGGGAAAGTCGATATAGCAACAAAACAGTATATGTCGCATAGAGATGTAATAGCGGATGTTTTTAATTTTTATATTTATGATGGCAGACAGGTTATAAAACCTGAAAAATTACAGAAGATAGATACGGCAGAGGTTGCATTGCCTTATGGCAATGATGCAGAAATAGCAGTGCAGAAGTTAAGGGACAATATTATGCTGTGGACAATGGCAATGGATGATAAGGCAGCGTATGCTGTTCTAGGAATAGAAAATCAGGATAAAATCCATTATGCAATGGCAGTAAAAAATATGCTTTATGATGCGTTGCAGTATGCAAAGCAGGTGGAAGAGGCTAAGAGGTCATATAGGAATGGGTTAAATAAAAAAAGAATTAAGTTAAATTCAGAGGAATTTTTGTCCGGATTAAAAAAGGCTGACAGACTTATGCCTGTAATCACATTAGTAGTGTATTTTGGTGACAAGGATTGGGATGGAGCCAAAAGTATACATGAGATGTTATCAGTGGATGATGATGAGTTATTGTCGTATGTTCCGAATTATAAGATAAATCTTATAGAACCGGCAAAGATTTCAGATGAGGACTATGATAAATTTAAGACGGATGTTGGTTCGGTTTTGCAATTTATAAAGCATCAATCTGATGAAGATGGCAGCTGGATAAAGGGAAAAACAAGATTTAAACATGTTGAAAAAGAAGCCGTGGAGTTGATAAATCTGATAACCGGTTCAAAGATAACCGGAGAAGAGAAAGAGGAGGTGGTTGATATGTGCAGAGCATGGGAAAATTCTATAAATAATGCAATGCGTGAAGGAATGCGTGAAGGTGAACTTAAAGGAAAAATTGAAATTTTATATGAAGAATGTAATATGTCTATACATGATATAGCGAGAAAAGTTTCAAAGCCAGAGGAGTATGTAAGAGAAGTTATTAGGAAAATGTCAACAGCGTACCTGTAGAGAAAAAATTTGCTAAAAAGACGGTAGAAAGTGCGGTGGCAAATGCACTGGATGCAAAAAAGTATGGTTTGAGGCGGTGTATACTGCATAAAATAAAAAAATATGTAAACAGCAGAGATTGATATAAACTTTTCAGCGAATGGCGTTAGAGGCAGAGAGCCGTCCATTATCCGGAAAGTTTATATCAATTTTTGCGTTAAAAAGCCATAGCGAAAATAATTCGAAACATGTCTAATACTTGAAACTTTTCCGCATACATATTATTATTAAGACTGAGAGTATCAATGGAAAGGAAAGTTTATGAGAGAGGTAGAAGAAAAAAGGATAATAGATGCAGCATTTGATGTGTTTGTAAGAGAAAAAATCGAAGTTGCAAGTATGGCGGAGATTGCAAGGGAAGCAGGTGTTGGGAGAGCTACTGTATTTCGCCATTATCCCGGTAAACTTGATCTTGTTATCGCAGTCAATTCTGCAAAGTGGAAAGAATATTTAGATGAACTTGACAGAAAAAGACCGATTTCATCAGTGGGTGAGATTCCCGCTATTGACAGATTTATTTTCACGATGGATTGCTATATTGATATGTATGTGAATCATAAAGCACTTTTGCAATTTAATGACAATTTCAATCACTTTGTTTCACATTCGGGTGTCGATGGAAAAAAACTTAAAGGGTTTAATGATTCACTGCTGTCTGCAGATACAAGATTTATTAAAATGTATGAAAAAGCAAAAGAAGACCATACACTTAGAACTGATATACCATTTGAAGAATTTATGCGTCAGACGGTTCATGTTATGATGGCTGTCTGTACCTACTATGCCAACGGTTTTATATGGGGGTCAGACAGGAATAAAGATTATATTACTGAACTTACAAGAATTAAGGAAATGCTTGTTTCTTTTGCGAAAGATAAAAGGTAACGGTTGTTAAAGATAAAGAACAGTTTGTGATGATTAATCTGAGGAGAATATGCAAATGAAAAATAAAAAAGAATATATGATAATTTTTGCGGCTGTGGCGGCATTACTTATTGATATTTTGGGCAGGAAATTTGCCGTAAAGTTGGTATTACCGATGTGGTTTGACTCGATAGGAACATTTTTGATTGCATATCTGTATGGACCTGTCTGTGGGGCATTTGTTGGATTTACCAACAATATCATTTATGGAATATTTGTTGACCAGGAGTTGGTTTATTGTATTGTTGGGACTCTGTTGGGTATTATTGTAGGTTATTATTCAAAAAAGAAAGTTTTTGATAAACAGTTTACAACGATGACTTTAGGTATGGGACTTGCCGTCTTTTCAACAGTTACGGCGGTTATGATAAATGCAATGTTATATAGCGGAAAGATAAGCAATGTATGGGGAAATCAGGTTATGCTGTTGTGTGTTGATAAAGGCCTGCCAAAATTTATTTCTTATATAGCCGGTCAGTTTTGTGTGGAATTTATGGATAAGATGCTGACTGTGGAGATAATATATTTATTACTCAAAATTGCTCATTATGTCAGAAAAAATTTCAAAAAAAGATTTAAAACAATAACAGAAATAATCATTTTAGCTGTAGTCGCAGCAGGAGCCTGCTGCGGAAAAACAGATACTTCAATGGCAGCAGAAACAAAATTAGAAAATAATTCGGAAGGGTATTTAGAATATAATTCCTATATACAGACGCAGTATTCAAAGGAAGAGGGGCTTTTGTCCGGTGAAGCGAATGATATCGCCCAGACAAAGGACGGAAAGCTGTGGATAGGTACTTATGCAGGTCTGTTTAAGTATGATGGAGCGAAGTTTGTCTGCTTTCAGGATGTAAGTTCTGTCAAGAGCGTAAATTGTCTGTATGTGGATGAGGAGGGACGATTATGGGTAGGAACAAATGATAACGGTGTTACTATTTTTATAAATGAGGATGCCGTTAATGTTGTGGATGACCAAAATGGACTGCTTTCAAATTCAGTAAAAAAAATAGTATGTGATTCACATGGAAATTATTATATAGGGACTTCAGAGGCGTTGTCGGTTGTATCTCTCAGCGGAGGTGTAAAGGTTACAAAAACATTTAAAAATATAAAAAATGTGGTGTCAATGACTGCTGATGATAAAGGAAATGTTGTTGGTGTAACTGAAAGAGGAGAAGTATTCTGGGTACGTGACGGAAAAATTATAAATACGCCTAAAGGCATCAGCAGGTTTAAGGATTGCAATGAGGTTTGTTTTTTAAAAGATGGGCAGTTGTATATGGGGACAACCGGAAATTTAATATACATATTTGATATGAAATCAGGACAGCTCTGGCTTAAAGATAAAATCAGGATAAAAGGTTTTGAATCTGTAAATTGTTTTTATCAGACGGAAAATGATAAAATATTTGTCTGCTCAGATACAGGAGTAGCGGTTCTGGATAAAAGTGGAGGCTGCCACAGGTTGAACACCAATAATTTTAACAGTTCGATTGACAGTATGCTTGTTGATTATCAGGGAAATCTGTGGTTTAGTTCGTCAAGACTTGGACTGCTTGAAATGTGTGATTCATCGTTTGAAGAGATATTTCAAAATATTGGTATTACGGCAGTTGTCAATTCTACAGAAAAATGGAATGGACTGTTGTTTTGCGGTACCGATGATGGTCTGGTGGCTGTCAGGGGGAGAAAAAAAGTAAATAATTCACTTACAAGACAGCTTCAAAATGTCAGAATAAGATGCCTGAAAGCAGACAGCAAAAATGCGCTGTGGATAGCCACAACTGAAATGGGAGTATATAAGGTAACGGTAAATGAAAAAGGCAGATATAATGTTAAAAAATTCACTGATAAACAGGGAATGCCGGGGATGCGTTTTAGAAATATAATCGAATGCAGTGATGGCAGGATTATGATTGCAGGAGATTATGGTGTTGCGGTTATATCCGGTGAAAAGATTGTAAATGTTTTGGATTCAAAGAACGGAATGCTTAATGAAAGGTCGCTGTGCCTGCTGGAATATAAAGATGCATGTTATGTCGGCTCTGATGGAGGTGGAATAACAAAGATTGATAAAGATGGCAGCGTGACCAGGATAACAAAAAAAGATGGCTTGTCATCTGATGTTGTGCTTAGAATGGTCAGTGAGCCGGTTTATGGCGGAATGTTTATTGTTACAAGTAATGGTCTTAGTTACATGTCCAAAGACGGTAAGATAAAAAGTCTTGATAAATTTCCGTACAGTAATAATTACGATATAGTGTGCAATAAGAATGGGAGCTGCTGGGTATTAGGCAGTGCAGGAATTTATGAGGCAAAGATAAAAGAGCTGATTAAGAATGTTAGAAAAGATTATCTGCTGATAAATTCAAAACATGGCTTTAGGTCATCACTGGTTGCAAATTCGTGGCTCTGCAGGGAAGAAGATGTTCTTTATCTTTGTTGTGATACGGGTGTTGTAAAGGTAAATATGTCAGACGATAATATGGCGGATGATTCGTATCGTATGATAATGAATTATGTAGAGGTTGATGGCGAAAAGGTTGCAATAGACCGTGTAGATACATTGAAACTGTCAGCAGATTCAAACCAGATTACATTTGCACCGGAAATATTGAATTATTCAGTGAAGGATCCATATATAAGTGTTATCTTAAAAGGACATGATACTAAAGAGCGAACCTGTTTGTTGAGTAAGTTTAATAAGGTAACATATACCAACTTAAAAAACGGCAGATATGTGTTTAAAATATCCATTTTAGATGGTTATGACGGAAATGTTATAGAATCCGGAAGGTATATTATCGATAAAGAAAATGAAATGTACCAACACTGGTGGTTCAGACTTTATATCTGTGTTGTAGCAGGACTGGTGCTTATGTGGATTACCTGGTTTATTACGAGAAACTGGATGCAGAGAACAATGCTTAAACAAAAGCTTGAACTGGAATATACAAAGAAACAGATTACGATGAGTAATGAAACGATTCTTTCAATAGCACGTACAGTTGATGCAAAAGATACCAATACAAGTGAACATTCATACAGAGTATCGGAATATTCAGTTGCGATAGCAAAGCGACTTGGTTTTTCAGATGAAAAATGTGAAAATCTTCGTAAGATGGCTTTGCTCCATGATATAGGAAAAATCGGAATACCGGATGCAATTTTAAATAAGCCGGCAAAGCTGACGGATGAGGAGTATGCGGTAATGAAGACACATGTAACACTCGGTGCTGAGATATTAAAGGATTTTACGCTGATAGATAACGTGGATGTCGGAGCTTTGTACCATCATGAAAAATATGATGGTACGGGCTATTGTCACGGATTAAAAGGAACGGAGATTCCTATTGAAGCACGAATTATCGGTATTGCAGATGCGTTTGATGCGATGACGGCAAACCGTGTATATAGAAAACAGCTTGACATTGATTATGTGATAAATGAATTAAGACGCTGCAGTGGGACTCAATTTGATCCGAAACTGGTTAAGATAATGTTATCACTAATCGATGAGGGGATTATTGATGCAGAAAGTTTATATGCAAAGTCAAAAGGAGAATCAAACTAATGAAAAAAAGATATGCATTATGTCTGATAACATGTATCGTTATGACTTTATGTATGTTTGGAATACACAGGTTTACAAAAACAAAGGAAAAACATATTAAGGTTGGTTTCATATTTGTTGGAGATGAGATTACTCCATACACAAATAATTTTATAAAAGCAAGAAATCATATTAAGGAGATGTATGGCGACAGGATAGAATGTGTGACAATATACAATGTGACAGAGGGACAGCTTGAAAAGCCTTTGCAGAAGCTTATTGACGAAGGGTGTAATTATATAATCGCTGCAAGCTATGGTTATGGACCGGAGATCAAGGTAAAGGCAAAACAATATCCAGGTATACAGTTTTGCGTACCTACGGGAGATAATGCAAATGAAAAGCCGGTTCTGTCCAATTATCATAATTGCTTTGGCGAGATATATCAGGGCAGATATGTATGCGGTAAAGTAGCGGGAATGAAAATAAAACAGATGATAGACGAAAAGATTATTACTAAGGAGCAGGCGAAAATCGGTTATGTGGCAGCATTTCCGCTGCCGGAAGTTATATCGGGATATACATCATTTTATCTTGGGGTCAGGTCGGTTGTACCGGAGGCCGTCATGACAGTGAAATATACAAATACATGGTCAAGTTATTCGTTGGAAAAACAGGCGGCAAAAGAGCTGGTTGATGAGGATTGTGTTGTCATATCACAACATTCGGATACGGTTGGTCCAGCGGCTATATGTGAGAATGCTCAGAGGGATATACCGGTATATCATGTGGGATATAATCAGAGTATGACCGACATTGCACCAACCAGATCACTGGTCAGCTGCAGTGTTGATTATTCAAGCTATTTTGAACAGTCAGTTTATGCATTGCTGCACGATAAAAAAATAGAAGACTGCATTGACGGACGTACTTATAAGCAGGATGCCATGGCAGGAGTTGACAAAGGCTGGGTAAGGATACTTGATATAAATGAAGCAATCGTGCCAAAGGGAACAAAGGAGATGGTAGAAGACACTATAGAAAAAATTGAAAAAGGAAAACTGGAAGTATTTTCAGGCCCGTTTACCGGCGTGAGTGTATTTGACCCGGATGATAAAATAGACCTTAATACTCCGTATAAGGAAAATGCAAATTCGTCTTCGCCGTCTTTTTGCTATGTACTTGATGATGTTATCAATATTGAAGCTATGAATGAAGAGTAAAGTTGGTTGTATTTACATTTTTAACTTGCTTTTCCTATAAACATTTGTTATATTTAACTATATAAAAGTATGAATTATTTTAAGTTTTTGTTAAATATAACAATGAACACGGAAATATCTGGAGGAGAGTATGAACAAATTTAGTAGAAAACTGGTGAGTTTAGGCACGTGCATAGCTATATGCGGTACTGCTGTTTTGACTGGAGGATGCAGCGGTAACAGTTCAAAAAGCAGTTCATCAAATGGAGGAAAAATTGATATGGAAGCACTTGAAAAAGAGGAGAAGGGATTAAAACCTGATTATTCGGTAAATTATGACGGTATAAAGACTGCATCTATAAATGCAGGTGTAAGTGTACATGATCCTTCTATATTAAAGGTGGACGATACATATTATATTTATGGTTCACATATGTCTACAGCAAAATCTACAGACCTTAGAAACTGGACAAGCATCGGAGACGGTTATGATGTAAACAATCCGGTTTATAAAAACTTTCTGAGAAATGATGATGCATTTAAATATGCAGGAGGAGCATTTAGTGCGATACCTACAGATGACAATGGAACTCATGTATGGGCACCTGATGTAGTCTATAATAAGAAGCAGAAAAAATATTTTATGTATTTTTGTACTTCGTCAACATGGAATGCATCAAATCTTTGTTATGCAACATCAGAGTCTCCGGAGGGACCGTTTGAGTGGCAGGGAGCTTTGATATATTCAGGATTTACATCTGATACACTTAAAGATACGGATGTACTTGATTATGTGAGCGAAGATTATGCAAAAGAACATTATATAAACAACAATGGCGGCATGGAAGAATACAATTATAATGAATGCCCTAATGCTATTGATCCTACCACATTTTATGATGAGGACGGAAAGATGTGGATGGTTTATGGTTCGTGGTCAGGAGGAATTTTCCTTCTTGAGATTGATGAGAACACCGGAAAAGTAATTCATCCTGAAGCTGATGAAAAAAATAATGTCGATGCGTATTTTGGAAAAAGACTTATCGGTGGAGGACATGTAGCTATAGAGGGACCTTGGATAGAATATGACAAAGAAGCCGGATATTATTATCTGTTTGTGTCATATGGTTCTCTTGTAAGTGATGGAGGATATCAGATAAGAGTATTCCGTTCAAAGAAGGTCAACGGTGACTATGTAGATATGAAAGGAAACACACCGAAGCCTGATTCGGGAGACGAATCATTCTTTGGACTTAAACTTTCCGGAAACTATATGCTTCCGAGTCTTGAAAAAGCTTATATGGCAACGGGACATAATTCAGCACTTATAGATACTGACGGAAAGAGATACATTGTAAATCATACAAGATTTGATGACGGTACAGAGGCACATGAACCCAGAGTTCACCAGTATCTTCTTAATGAAGACGGATGGCCATGCATGCTGCCGTATGCAACAGACGGAGAGACTGTTTCGGAAAAAGGCTATGATAATGAAAAAATTATCGGAGACTATTATGTTGTAGATCAGGACACAACGGTCGACGGAAACATAGCAGAGCCGTTTAAACTTATCTTTACAGATAAGGGAAGTGTTTTTGGAAAAGACATAAAAGGAGTATGGACAGTCAAAGACGGTACATATTATGTAACAATAAAATACAATGATGATGAATTTAAAGGTGTATTCTGTGAGATGAATGATGAGGCGGGAACAAAGTGCATGACATTCTCGGCAGTAAGCAAAAACAAGAGCCTTTGGGCTGTAAAGTATTATAAGTAGAATATAAAACCAACGGCTTTATTCACAAATAAAAATAAAAGGCTGCAAAACATAAAATTTTGCAGCCAATCAAAAGTAGTTTCAAGGGAGGAAAAGCAGTGGCAAAGAAAATGAATGCAAAGTTAAAAAGACAGATAATAGATGTGAGCAAAAGTGTAGCAGCGTGGGTGTTTGTGACGGCGGCATCATTTGGTTACTGGCTTGTGGTACTGCTTATAGCTTCGCTTGTACTTTTGAATATATGGCATGTAACATTTGATTCGATTTTGAAGTATTCGTTTGTACTTATGATAATAACATCGGTTGTCTATCTTGGAATGCAGATTAGAAAATGGGTCAGATGATATGGAGTTTAAGATAAATTAATTTAACCTGAATAATTTCACTGAAGTTAAATGGAATATTACATCGGAATATAAAATAAAAATCTCAAATTTAAAATAATTTGGGATTTTTTGTTTGCTGTTTTTTTATTAAATTTTAATTATTGAGATAAAAGTAAAATAAAATGAATTTTGTTTAGTTGTTTCTAAAATTTTTTTTTGAAACAAATTATTAAATTGTATTGTGCAAGGTGTATTAAGAAAGATGGTGCTATTAGGTGGTTTTTGTGTGCAAATTGCTAAAAAGTAACTAAAATTTGTTATCAACGTGAAAGAAATATACAACAATTTGACTATAATTGGCATTGACTTTTGTTCAAAATAATAGTAATATAAAATAAACTAAAGTAATTTATGAAAATATAAAAATACTTGAGCAAGAATTCTTTAAGGAGGAAGTTATGCGGCACAGAAAAATTGGAGGTAAGTTTAAGAAAACGGTCGCTGTTGGTTTGGTTGTGTCAATGGCATTAGGCTCTGCAACACTTAGGAGCTTTGCTAAGGATGTGACAGAAGATACATCAACAACATCTGAATCTGACAGTTCAGATAAGAAAGAATCATCAGTGACTTCTGAGGAGTATTCCAGCGAGAGAATAGCTACTATCTATTCAAATATCAGCAAGGATTATACTGCATCAGATTATACCGGCGAGCCGGTGACTGTTTCGGAAGAAAATTCAGTTACGGCAGGCGGTAAAAAGTACCTTACAACTAAAGTTAAAGGGTATGAAAAAAGCGACAAAGTTTTGGATTTGTCGAGCGGCAAAAAAGTCACACTTAATTTTGCTGTTCCGGAGGACGGACTTTATTATATGAATTTTGATTATCTTTCATATGATGACTCAATTCTTCCGGTATCAATGAAAATGAAAGTTGATGGAAAATATCCGTTTTATGAATGTCGAAGCCTTGAGTTTGAAACGACATGGAAACTCAGCGAAGAGAAAGCATATGACAGATATGACAATGAGACTGTTACTATCCCGAATAAGCAGATTCAGTGGGAAAGCAAATATCTGATGGATTCAAGTTATCGTCATTCAGACCCGCTGAAAGTTCAGCTTACAAAAGGAAAACATTCGATTGAACTCAGTGTTGATGAAGGAAACTTCCTTTTAGGAAATATCTCATTGGAAGCACCTGCATCTGTTGAAGAGTATAAGGGGTCTTCAGATAAAGCGGATGGTGATGAACTTATCACTATTCAGGGTGAAGATTATACCTCAACAAACAGTTCATCAATCCATGGTGTAGCAGAGTATGATACAAGCGTAGACCCGTATCAGGCTAAGGATACGGTTTTGAATACACTTGATTCTGATTCTTTCAATACAGCAGGTCAGACAGTATCATATGAGTTTGAAGTTAAAGTGGCAGGAAATTATAAGATAGCGGCAAATTACCGTCAGTCAGAAAAAACAGACTTCCCGGTATTCTGTGATGTTGCAATCGACGGAAAAGTTCCAAATACTGCTTTCAAAGACTACAGCATGGCATATTCAACAAAATATAAGACAGCTACAATGCAGGATTCAAAGGGTGAAGACTTGAGTGTATATCTTAAAGAAGGTAAGCACACAATCTCATATACAATAAGCATGAATCCAATATCTTATATTATGGAAGAAATCGATGAGGTTATGTCAGATGTAAATGACCTTGCACTTGAAATTACAAAGGTTGCCGGTACAAATGCAGATAAGTATCGTGACCTTAAACTTTCAAAATATATACCAAATCTGGAAAAAACACTTTACAGTTATTCAGACAGGCTTACAAAGCTTGAAAAGAGTGCGGTTAAGTGGAGTGACAGTGATAAGAATGTAGCTGTTATGTCATCACTTCTTATTGCTGCAAAACAGTTAAAGAGCCTTGCAGACAGCCCTGATTCAATACCTTATCGTATAGCTGAGTTGTCAACAAGTTCAAACTCAGTAAACCATTATCTTGCAACAACAATTGATAACCTTATAGCAAATGACCTTGCTATTGATCGTATTTATATTTATCAGGACGGAGCAAAACTTCCGTCTAAACCGGGATTTTTCAAATCTTGTGCGATGAGTGTATCAAGATTTGTTGCTTCATTTACAGACCAGGCTTATTCAACTAAGAATACTAACGAAGACCATATTCAGGTATGGGTAAACCGTTCAAGCCAGTATGTACAGATAATGCAGAAGATGATTGACGAGAAATTCACACCTCAGACAGGAATCAATGTTGATATAAGTATCATGCCTGACCAGTACAAACTTGTACTTTCAAATTCATCGGGAAATGCACCTGATGTTGCGACAGGAATCAACTATACTATACCTTACGAGCTTGGTATAAGAGGTGCTCTTGTAAATATGGCACAGTATGATGACTTTAAAGAGTCTACAGACGGTTATGAGCCGGGATTCTTTATGACAGGTTCAATAAATGACGGAATTTATTCAATGCCTGAGACAATGAACTTCTGGGTACTGTTCTACAGATCGGATGTTCTTGAAAAACTTAATCTTGAAGTTCCACAGACAATGGATGATGTTATAGCGATGCTTCCTAAACTTCAGATGAGAGGTTTGAATTTCTACTATCCGACAGCGGGTATGACACTTATGAGAAACTTCCATGGTACTACGCCTCTTATTGTACAGAACGATGGTTCACTTTATGCTAAGACAGCAGCAGAGGGTACAGCACTTGGAAAAGAGAAATCAGTTAACGGTTTCACAAAACTTACAGATTTGTTTACAGTTTACAATATGCCTGTAAATGTTGATAACTTCTATCAGCATTTCAGAAACGGCGATATGCCTATAGGTATTGCCGATTATGCAACATTCAATATGCTTACAAATGCAGCTCCTGAACTTTCAAGCTCATGGAAAGTTGCACTTATTCCGGGAACAAAGAAGTTAGATGGAACAATCGACCGTTCAGTCTGTGGATGTGCCGAGAGCAGCGTAATCTTTAAGAGCAACACTGAGAGACAGAAGAAAGCATGGGAATTTGTTAAATGGTGGTCATCAACAGAGACACAGGCTGAGTTCGGACAGACAATCCAGATTACATACGGAGATGAATACATCTGGCCGACAGCAAATACAAAGGCATTTGCTCAGCTTCCTATAAACTCAGAAACAAAGAAAGTTGTTGAACAGACAGCAAAGAATGTTAAAGATGTTGCGAGAGTTCCGGGTACATATCTTCTTGAGCGTGAAATCAGTAACACATTCAACGATATTGCCGTAAACGGTGACAATGAACAGACACGTATAGACAAAGCGGTTAAGACCGTAAACCACGAGTTTGAAAGAAAACTTGAGGAATTTGGATATAATGACAGTGATGGCAAAGTAATAAAAGATTATAATATTCCAACTTATGAATCTGTAAAGAAACTGCTTGGCAGAACAGATGATGATGAATAGTGTAATCGGAGGGATGAGAAAGAATATGGCTAACGAGAATAAAGAAAAATTAGTTAAAAAGCCCGGTAAAAAGAAAACCGGCATTAGAAAAAGAGAAAATTCAAACACAAACGGTTATCTCTTTATGCTGCCATATGCTCTTATGTTTGTGATATTCATATTACTTCCGACAGTGTTGGCGGTTGTACTTTCATTCACAAACTTTAATGCAATTCAGTTCCCGTCGTTTGTAGGATTTTTGAATTACATTACACTTATTACGAGTGATGAAGTATTTATGCAGTATGTATTGCCAAATACCGTATTGTATGCGGTTGTTGTAGGTATCGGAGGATATATTTTATCCTTCGTGCTTGCATGGGCACTTTGTAACCTTACAAAACTTCCAAGAACAATATTTGCTTTGATTTTGTATTCACCTAGTATGACAGCCGGTGTAGCCATGACAGTACTTTGGAAGGTTATTTTCTCAGGAGATCAGACAGGTCTTTTAAATGCATGGCTTATGAACCTTGGTCTTATAGATGAACCAATCATATGGCTCGTAAATACAAAATACCTTTTACCTATAGTTATCATAATTGGTCTTTGGTCATCAATGGGTGTAGGTTTCCTCTCAATGATAGCAGGTATCTTAAATTCAAATGAAGAACTTTATGAAGCGGCTGCCATTGACGGAATTAAGAACCGTTTCCAGGAAATGATATACATAACAATTCCACAGATGAAACCACAGATGTTATTCGCGGCAGTTATGGCTATCGTAAATGCGTTCCAGAATGGTCTTATATCGACACAGCTTACAGGTAACCCTTCACCGGGATATGCGGCACAGCTTATTGTAAACCATATCGAAGATTATGGTTTCCTCAGATATGAGATGGGATATGCAGCAGCAGTTTCAGTAGTATTGTTGTTAATCGTTCAGATTTTCTCAAAGGCAGCAAATGCGCTTTTGACTGAAAAAGACGATTTTTAAAAGAGGAGGAAAAAAGAAATGGCATATAAAGGCAAGAGAATTAATCCTCAGAAGTTTGAAAGAGGACAAATTAAGATTATCGCCATATTATTACCTCTTGTAATATTCATGGCATTACCAATCGTGTTTATCGCAAACCATGCGTTTAAGCCAATGGATGAGTTGTTTGCATTCCCACCTACATTCTTTGTAAAAAATGCAACACTTGAAAACTTTACAAAACTTATCAAATTCAGCCGTACGGCAGGTGTTCCGCTCAGCCGTTATGTATTTAACAGTTTGCTTGTTACAGGTCTTACGGTAGGATTATCACTTCTGTTTACAACATTCGCTGCATTTGCACTTGCAAAGTTAAAATTCAAGGGCAGACAGCTTATGATGGATGTCAACCAGCTTGCATTGATGTTCGTTGCAACAGCAGTTCTTATTCCAAGATACCTTGTTATCTGTAAGGTAGGACTTATCGACAGCATCTGGGCACATATTTTACCACTGCTTGCTTATCCGGTAGCTCTTTTCCTTGTTAAGCAGTTCGTTGAGCAGGTTCCTGATTCACTTATCGAAGCGGCTTACATTGATGGTGCGACAGACTGGACGGTTTACAGAAAAATCATTATTCCGATGATAAAACCGGCTATCGCAACAGCGGCCATTCTTGTTTTCCAGCAGGTTTGGGTAAATATGGAAACATCAAACTATTATGTAAATGATGACAGTATGAAGACATTGACATTCTATATGAACTCACTTGTCAATGTAAATAACACAGTATCCGGTCAGGGTATGGCGGCGGCAGCCTCACTTATTTTGTTTGTTCCTAACCTCGTGTTGTTTATCATACTTCAGAATAATGTCATGAACACAATGGCACATTCAGGTATCAAGTAAAATGCAGCTAGAGGAGGAGAAGGAACAGACATTATGAAAAAGAATAATAAATTATTTAGAATTGTTTCTGTATTGCTCTTAGCATTCGTTATTACGCTGACTTCCGGAGCCGGTTCTGCATTAGTATCTGCAGAAACACCATACCGAACATTCACAAATGACGGTTATGGAAGAACGATGGAAACCCAGACAGCGTACCTTGCAAAAAAGACACTCATAAAATTCGGTGAAGAATTTATGAGCAACCCGAATGACATGTACATTACAGCGGACGGCACAATATATGTAGCCGACACCGGAAATGGAAGAATTCTGGTTGGTACAGCAGATGGAAAATTATTAAAAATTATCGGTAAAGGAAAGTTAAAAACTCCTACAGGAGTATTTGTAACTGAGAACAAAAATATTTATGTAGCCGATAGAGACGGAAAAGCCGTTTATGTATTTAGTCAGGACGGAAAAGTACTTAACAAATACACAAAACCTGACAGCCCGCTTTATGGTGAAGGACTTGACTTCCTTCCACAGAAGCTGGTAGTAAATGATGCAGGTGTTATGTATATCGTTTGCCAGTCAAATACAAACGGTATCGTAGAAATTTCACCTGAAGAGGGAGGAACATTCCTCGGATACTTCGGTACAAACTATGCAGCAGTAAGTCTTCAGACAATAATCTATCGTGCTATTCTTACTGATGAGCAGAGAGCAAAGATGGTAAGTAATATGCCATCAACACCTGATAACCTTTCAATTGATTCAAAAGGACTTATTTACACTGTAACTCGTGGTGATGAAAATCTTACACTTAAGAGACTTAACATCGCAGGTACAAACCTTATCAAAGGCGGTGTAGATGATTATGACGAGGCACCGGCGGCGGTTACAACAGGTAATCATGACAATATCTATGTAGCATCATCACAGGGTTATATCTACGAGTACAATAAACAGGGTGAACTCCTTTATGTATTCGCAGGAACTGATGACGGTACACAGCGTGTAGGTCTTTCTACACAGGTTACAAGTGTTCAGGTAGATTCAAAGGACAATATTTATATTCTTGATTCTGAAAAGAAACAGATTCAGGTATATGAGCCTTCTGAATTTACACAGCTCTTACATAATGCACTTTACCTTTACTCAAAGGGTCATTACACAGAGAGTAAAAAACCTTTACAGCAGGTTCTTCAGATGAACAGCATGTTTGATTATGCTAACAAGGCTATGGGACGTGCATATTTCCAGGAAGAAAATTACAAGATGGCACTTAAGTATGCCAGACTTGCAAAAGATTATGAAGGATATTCAGATGCTTTCTGGGAAATAAGAAATGAGTGGCTGAAAAAGAATATCGTTGCAGTACTTCTTATAATAGTTGCACTTTGGGCGGCATACAAGGTTGTTATGGTTCTTGATCGAAAGAAAGCAATTCTTGCCAAACCGAAAGCAGCTGTGGCTAAATTTAAGGAAAACAAATTTGTATCCAATGTATGTTACTCTAAATATTATATGAGACATCCTATAGATGGTTCGTATGGTATAGCGAGAGAGGGCAGGGCATCATGGTCTGCACCGTCATTTATACTTGTTATATTCATGCTTGAATATATCATCAATAAATATCTTTGCGGATTCTTACAAAAGACTATAAGAGAAGGAAGATATGAGATATTCTCAGATATAGGAAAGATAGTTATTGTAATGCTTGCAGTTACACTTTGTAATTATCTTGTATGTACTATCAATGAAGGTGAAGGTACAGTGAAGAAGATTTATACATACTTCTGTTATTCACTTCTTCCATATGTAGTATATATACCATTTAGTTTTATTTTGTCACACATTCTTACAACAAACGAGCAGTTCCTTATTACATTGCTTAACTATGTAATTGTAGGATGGATAGTTGTTCTTATAATACTTGGTATAAAAGAGGTAAACAACTACACGGCAAAAGAAACAGCCAAAGTTATCTTTATAACGATATTTACAATTTTAATAATGGCACTCATCATATTCATTATTTATGTATTATGGGCTCAGGTATTTGAGTTTATCAGTGCTGTATTTGGAGAGGTGGTGTACCGATTTGGCTAAGAATAAGAAAAAAATCATAGCAATACTTAGTGCATTGGCACTTATAGTTACGGCAGTACCTGTTATCTCACATGCAACAAATGTTGACTCAGACAATGATGCAACGTCAGAGTCAACGGATGCTTCAAGCTCAACAGATGCTTCATCAGAGAAAAAAGATGAAGAAACAAATCAGGTCAAGGGTGATGGAGAAGTTGTCCAGGATGGTGCCGTAGGTAAGGTTGACAAGTCAAAATGGATAACACTTAAAGATTACAAGCTTGTTGCCGAAAACGATACATACAAAATGTACTTATATGAGCCTCGTCTTTCAATAATGCTTCAGAATAAAAAGACAGGAAAGATAATGGAGTCTACGCTCAGTGATGAGAAAGATGACGGTAACAGTAACAGTATATGGAATGGTTATATGAAATCAGGTATTGTTATCAATGCAATCAAAGATGCAAAGAACACATATCAGGTTGACCTTATAAACAATTCGCATACAATAAATGTAAATAAAGAATCTGATGGATTTACAGCTGACATCTATTTTGATGAATATCAGTTTGGACTTTCAGTAAGCGTTAAGCTTGACGGTGAAGATGTTGTAGTATCGGTTCCTGACAAATCAATCAAAGAAGATGCAGATGGAATTTATATTTCAACTATAAGTTTATTCCCACTTATGGGTTATACATTCCTTGATGATGAGCCGGGATACATGCTTATTCCTGATGGAAACGGAGCACTTATCAATCTCGACAACAAAGAGGGAAGATATACTACAGGATTCTCACAGAATATTTACGGAAATGATGCCGGATTTGATGATTCGGAAGTAAAGACATATCTCTGGGATAAAATTGATATGGTAGAGGATGCAAACGAAGTAATCGCTCCAATCTTTGGTATGGCTCACACAAAGCAGAAGCTTGGCTATATCGCAGTTGTAGAAAGCGGTGACAAGCGTGCCAGCATCGAGGCTCATCCAAACGGAGTTATGGTAAACTATAACCGTTGTTTCGCAAAGTTTAAGTTGAGAGATATTTATGTACAGCCTCTTAACAACTCAAATTCAGGAACAATTACAAAAGCAGAAGATAAGCGTACACACATGGACATGACAGTAAGATACATGATGCTTTCAGGTGATGATGCAAACTATTCTGCAATGGCAACAAGATATCGTAACTATCTTCTCGATAACGGACTTCTTACAAAGAAAGACGATTCTTACAATACAAGAGTTGATTTTCTTGGAACAGACAGAGAAGAGTTCCTTATCGGAACTAAAGCTGTTACGATGACAACTACAGACAATATTTCCGAGATATTCGGTGAATTGAAGAAAAATGGTGTTTCAAGCCTTATCTCAATGTACAAGGGATGGCAGAAAGGCGGACTTTACAATGTGCCTATCACAAAGTATAAAGCTGACAGACATATTGGAGGAACATCAAAGCTCACAAATCTTATAAAAGATTCAGCGAAGGATAATTATCAGTTGTATCTTTACAATGATGCACTGAGACTTAACCCTTCAACAAACAAGCTTACATACGATATGATAAAGCAGGTCAACAAGAGAACTTTCAAAGAGGAAGAAAAGAAGGAAGTTTATGATACTTTCTACTATCTCACACCGACAAAAGCTAATGATGACCTCAAAAAGTTTGTGTCATCATATACAGATGACGGCGTTAAGAATCTTGCAGTAGCAGGACTTAGCAATACAATCTTTTCATACAGCTTAAAGGGAAATTATTATACAAGATGCAGCACAGCAGAGAGTAACGAAAAGCTCATAAGTGATGTTGCAAAGAATACAAATCTTGTACTTGAGCAGCCTGTATCTTACTTATGGAAAGATACAAATGCATTCCTTGACATGCCTCTCGGTTCATCAGATTATATGTATGTTGATGAGGAAGTACCTTTTATCTCGATGGTACTCAAGGGAATTATTCCAATGTATTCAAATTATGTAAACTTTGAAGCAAACAAACAGGAATTCCTCTTACAGATGGTTGAAGCCGGTGTATACCCTTCATTCTATGTAACTTATGAAAATTCATCAGACCTTATTTATACAAACTCATCAGATCTTTACAGTACAGAGTACAAGACATACAAAGATACTATTGTTGAGTATGATAAGGATTTAAGAGCAGTAAACGAACTCACAAAGGGTTCAACTATTAAGAATCATGAGAAACTTAAAAACGGAGTTACGGTTGTAACCTATGACAATGGAGTAAAGATTTTTGTGAACTACACGGACATTACAAGAACGGTAGACGGAGTTAAAGTTGGACCTATGTCATATTCATATAAGGCAGGTGAGACGAATGAGTGAAGAAATGAGTAAGAAGAAAAAATTGACAAAAGAAGAAAAGCAGCAGTTAAAACAGCTTAAAAAGAGTGCGAAACCCGGAAAACTTGCAAAAAGGGATGCAATCACGGGAATACTCTTTATATCTCCTTGGATAGTCGGAGCACTTTTATTCCTTGCTTACCCATTGATTACATCATTCAGGTATGCATTAAATAATATCCGTATCACTCCAATGGGAATGAACTTTGAGTTTGTAGGTTACGGTAACTTTACACAGATACTTTTATCAGAGTCAGACTTTTTGACAACATTGATAGATTATATAGTATCAACAGTAGTTTCAGTACCTATCATCGTAGTATTTGCACTTATAATTTCTATGATGCTTAACCAGAAGATAAAAGGAAAAGGATTTTTCAGACTTATCTTTTTCCTTCCGGTTATCATCGTAAGCGGACCTATCCTTGGAATGTTAAATGCCCAGGGAGCAGGAAGTATTACATCAATTGATACACAGGCTATTACAGAAGCAATCAAAGGTTTTCTGCCTACAGCACTTGCAACACCTATTTCAGAACTTTTTGAAAACATGGTAACAATTCTCTGGTATTCAGGTGTACAGATTCTTATATTCCTGTCAGCATTACAGAAGATTGACAGAGCAATGTATGAAGCTGCAAAGATTGATGGTGGTTCAGGATGGGAATGTTTCTGGAAGATAACACTTCCAAACATCAAACCGATGATACTTTTGAACCTTGTTTATACAATAGTATTTATATCAAACAACGACCAAAACTCAATTATAGGACTGATAAAAGATGCCATGTTCTCAGGAACAGAGGAAAAAGGATATGGATATGCATCAGCGATGGCTTGGTTATATTCATTAGTAGTTCTTCTTATAGTAGGTCTGTTCTCACTCGCATTCTTTGCTAAGAAAGATGTATATGAGAAACAGGTTAAGAGAGCTAAGAAAGCACATAAGAAAGAACAGCGTCAGTTGAAGAAGATAGAAAGGAGGAGCGCAAGAAATGCTAAAAAGAACGCAAAAGCAGCAGCCTAGTAGTGGGGCAGCACAGGCAGTAGTTTCTACTCAGCCTAAATTCACAAAAGAGAAACTTCGTAAATTCCTTTTAGGTTCAAAGGAAAGGGAAGGTTTCTTAAAAGTATTTGTAATATATGCACTCCTTATCTGTATCGGATTCATATATATTTATCCTATTCTTTACATGGTGTGCCAGAGCTTTATGACACTTGATGATTTGCTTGATTCTTCAATCAACTGGATACCATCAAAGCTCAATTTAGACAACTATAAGCAGGCAGCACAGAGTATGGATTTCTGGAAGTCATTCGGACAGAGCATTATTATCGCCGGAGTGCCTACACTTTGTAATCTTCTTTCTTGTTCCGTTATCGGATATGGACTCGCACGTTTTGAGTTCCCTGGAAAGAAAGTCGTACTTGGAATAATCATCTTCACATTCATTCTTCCAAGTCAGATAACAATGATTCCTACATATGTACTTTACTCAAACATGGGTATTCTTGGTACTATTTGGTCATTTGTACTTCCTGCACTTCTCGGTATGGGAATAAATGCACCGATATTCATACTGATATTCTGGCAGTTCTTCAGGCAGGTACCTAAGGTACTTATAGAAGCTGCACAGATAGATGGAGCCGGATATCTTAAATCATTCTTTAAGATTTCACTTCCATCAGCATCACCTGCAATCATCACAGTATCACTTTTCTCATTCGTATGGTACTGGAATGAGTCATATCTTACACAGATGTATGTATCAGGTGTTACAACGAAATCAGGATGGTCATCACTTGTAATAAAACTTGGAGATTTCGCTTCAAACTACTCAGAATATGCGCAGACAGCTACAACAGCCGTAACAAGCATAAACGAATCAATCAATATGGCAGGAACAATGCTCAGTATCCTCCCACTTCTTGTAATGTACTTTGTACTTCAGAGATACTTTGTTGAAAGTATTGATAGAACAGGTATTACGGGTGAATAAAGCGTGAAGACTACTTCTTTTTATTATTTTGGATGTAAGTTTTTTGCGCACATTATATTAAAATCTAAAGAAGTTTTAAAATACCACTAACATTAGGTTTGTTGTTAGTGGTATTTTTGTGTTTTTAACATATAAAAATGTATAAATTGTAAATAAATTCATAAAAAGTTAAAATATTTCACAAAAAACTATAGCAATTGTGAAAAAAGTGTGATATAATATACAACAACAAGTGAGATGCTGGTACGATGAATAATTTATTATTAGTTGTACGGATATCGAAAATTTTAAGGAGGAATATTATGAGGAAAAAACTTATGGCACTTCTGCTTGCTGCATCTATGGTTGTAGGTATGACAGCTTGTGGAAGCAACAAAAACGGTGGCAGCTCTACAAACAGCGCATCAAAAGTTTCCGGTGAGTACGATGAGAAGGAGTTCAACGGAATCAAGTATAAAAAGGCAAAGGATATTACAAAGGACAATATCGAACTTACATATTATCACTTTGATCAGGACGAGACTGTTCAGTACCTTGCAGACCGTTTCCAGGAAATCTATCCAAACATCAAAGTACATGTAAAATATCAGGCTGTAAGCAAATACAATGATTCATTGCTTACAATGGTATCAAACAAGGAATCTCCTGACGTAATCATGTTCTCAGATGCGGATTTCGCACTTTCTAACATGCTTGTACAGGATATTTCATCATATTGGAATTCAGATCCTGAGACAAAGGAATTAGCATCAACAGTTAATGACTGCGGACTCGGATGTTATGGAACAGATAAGAGATATGCGGTACCTGTTAAATTCTTCCCTGGTGTTATGTACGTTGACAGAAACGTATTAACACAGCTTAATGTAAAAGAGCCAGCAAGAAACTGGACATGGGATGACATGATTAAACTCATCAAAGATTGTACAGTTAAGAAGTCTTCAGACGGTATGGCATATTATGGATGCGGTTACTACAACAGACTTGACTCATACTATGGAATCGCTGCTAAGCAGACAGTACAGGGTGAGTTTGGTTTCGACGGAACACAGTTTGACCTTTCAGCATGGGCTAAAGGTGAGCAGCAGTTCGCAGAACTTAAACAGGGCGGATATATCGCACCTCAGACACAGACACTTGACATGGAGAACTGGATGGGTTCTGCTGATGCATGGTGCGGAGCTTCAAGCCATGTAGCACTCTTCACAGAAGCATTCTGGACATATCAGGGAACATGGGCTACAAAAGCATTCAAGAAATACAACCTTGATATCGTACCTTATGTAATTCCTGCAGTAAGCAAGGAAGATGCAACAAAAGATCATCACTCAATCGCAACTATCGACTTTGGTGGTGTTACAACATCTTGTAAATATCCTCGTGAAGCATATGAGCTTCTTAAATTCATGAGCTTTGGCCAGGATGGATGGAAGACAAGAATCGAACTTTACAACGACGAGACACAGAAGAACTCTAAGGGTCTTGCACTTAAATATGACGTTATGCCGGCACCTATTACAACTAACTCAGAAATCTGGGATGATTACATTAAGATGTACTGCAAGGGCATGGATGACGAGCATGTTAAACTTTGGAAAGAATACTTTGCAAGCTGTATGCAGCCAATTCCTTATGGCTGGACAAGTATCGCAGGATACTGGAACTACTGTAATGAATACTTCAACAAGATTGATATTCATACAAAAGTTGACAGCGGAGAAAAGAAAGCTGCTGACTATATAGACGAGGCAACTTCGAAGGCAAATTACTATCATGCAAAAGCAATGCTTAAGTATTTCGGAAAGAGCGGATATAATGTTCTCTCAGATGAAGATGTTGCTAAGTATGAGAAGATGGAAAAAGAAAATAAATAATTAACCAAGTGAAAGCGAGGCATATTCTAAAACGGGGTTATTAGTTTTGGAATATGATAAAGATAAGGGAGACATCCATAGTGATGTCTCTCTTATTTTTTGGTCAAAAGGTATTTTGACCCTTGCATAATGGTAATATTTGTATTAAAAAAACGCTCAAAATTGTAAAAAAAAATAACAAAAACAGTTGTAAATTATTATGATTTAAGGTATAATTTAATTGATATTAAAATACTTTAGTAAAAAGTAAAATTAAAAAAGGAAAAGGAGAAAACAAATGGCAGAGAACAAGGAAGTTAAATACAATGAACCGTGGATATTACAGAGAGCTGATCCGTTTGTGTGCAAAAAGGATGGCTGGTATTATTTTACGGCATCAATACCAAGTTACGATTGTATAGCACTTAGACGTTCAAAGACACTTAACGGTCTTAAAGATGCAGAGGAAGTTGTTGTTTGGAAAAAGCATGAGAGCGGAATCATGAGCAAACATATATGGGCACCTGAGCTTCATTATCTGTTCGGAAAGTGGTACATTTATTTTGCGGCAGGTGAGGCAGAAAATATATGGAATATACGTCCATATGTACTTGAGTGTCAGGGTGATGACCCTATAAATGATGAGTGGGTCGAGAGAGGAAAAATGCAGAGAGCCGATGATGATATATTTTCATTTGAGGCATTTTCTCTTGATGCAACTATCTTTGAAAATAAAGGAAAATATTATTATGTATGGGCTGAAAAAGTAAGTGTAGGTCCACAGATATCAAATCTTTATATTGCTGAGATGGAATCCGGATATAAACTTAAAACTGTTCAGGTACTTCTTACAACACCTGATTATGACTGGGAGCGTCATGGATTTTGGGTAAATGAGGGACCGGCTGTGATTAAACATGACGGAAAACTTTTCCTCACATATTCAGCAAGCGATACAGGTGTAAATTATTGTATGGGTATGCTTACAGCAGATGAAAACTCAGATGTACTTGATCCTTTATCATGGAAAAAAGAGAGATATCCGGTTCTTAAGACAAATGAAGAACTTGAGATATACGGACCGGGACACAACTCATTTACTGTAGACGAAGACGGAAATGATATTATGGTATATCATGCAAGAAAAGAAGCTGAGATAGAGGGTGATCCGCTCTACAATCCTAACAGACATGCGATGCTTATGAAAGTGCGTTGGGATGAAAATGGAAGACCTGTATTTTCATATAAAGACTGAGGGGGATTGACATGGCAAAACTTATTATTAACGAAAACAAAG
The DNA here is from genome assembly GCF_056818865.1 of Butyribacter sp. Classification (NCBI taxonomy): domain Bacteria; kingdom Bacillati; phylum Bacillota; class Clostridia; order Lachnospirales; family Lachnospiraceae; genus Butyribacter; species Butyribacter sp. Next base: position 128,062 of record NZ_DBLYGC010000004.1, on the reverse strand, counting down.
AATTGAGCACGATTGAGCCGGAAATTTATGGCCACTTTTCAGAGCACCTCGGAAGATGTATCTATGAGGGAATATATGTTGGAGAAAATTCAGAAATCCCTAATGTAAACGGTATGCGTACAGATGTAGTTGAAGCACTCAAGGAATTGAAAGTGCCGATGCTTCGCTGGCCGGGCGGATGCTTTGCTGATGAGTATCATTGGAAAGACGGAATCGGACCAAAAGAGACAAGAAAGAAAATGATTAATACTCATTGGGGTGGAGTTGTTGAGGATAACAGTTTTGGAACACATGAGTTTATGGAACTCTGCCGCCAGATAGGCTGTAAGACATATGTAAACGGAAACCTCGGAAGCGGAACGGTTCAGGAAATGTCTGAGTGGGTTGAATATATGACATTCAACGGTGTTTCACCTATGGCAGACCTCAGAAAGAAAAACGGACATGAACAGCCTTGGAAGGTTGATTTCTTTGGTGTAGGCAATGAAAACTGGGGCTGCGGCGGAAACATGACACCTGAGTTTTATGCGAATGAATATCGCCGTTATCAGACATACGTAAGAAATTATGATACTGAAAAACCTATTAAAAAGGTTTGCTGTGGAGCTAATGTCGATGATTATTTCTGGACAGAGGGCGTAATGAAAACATGTTTCAGCCATGCAGAGTGGGCACATGGATTTATGGATTATCTCTCACTCCATTATTATGTACATCCGGAAGGCTGGGAGATAAAGGGAAGTTCAACAGACTTTGACGGTGAAGTATGGTATAAGACACTTAACAAGGCACTTCATATGGATGAACTTATTACAAGACACGGAACTATCATGGATAAATATGACCCTGAAAAGAAAGTGGGAATGTGTGTTGATGAGTGGGGAGCATGGTATACATGTGAGCCTGGAACAAATCCGGGATTTTTATATCAGCAGAACACAGTGAGAGATGCACTTATAGCCGGAATTACGCTCAATATATTCAATAAGCACAGTGACAGAGTAAAGATTGCTGCTCTTGCACAGATGGTAAACGTTCTTCAGTCAGTTCTTCTTACAGAAGGTGACAAGATGATAAAGACACCTACATATCATGTAATGCATATGTACAGACATCATCAGGGTGCAAAACTTCTTGAAAGCAGTGTTACGGGAATTGATGAGATTGGAACTGATGAGTGGAAAGTGCCAAAGGTAACAGAGTCGGTATCAAAGGACAAAGACGGAATTATCACAATTACACTTAACAATCTCTCAATCGAATCGGCAGAGGAAGTGGAAGTACAGCTTGCAAACGGTGTTTATAAGGTTGTTGAAGCAAGAATTGTAACAAACAGCGATATGCATGCTCACAATACATTTGAAGCACCTGAGGAAGTAACAGAGAAAGACTTTAATGATTATGAAGTTAAAGGTGAGAACATCTTAGTAAAACTTCCTGTAAATTCTGTTGTAGAGATGAGACTTCAGAAATAAAACTGAGTGGTGAATATTATGGCACATATCTGTAAAAAATGTTTTCTGCGTGAGATGGCAGAAGAAGATGCCAAAATGATAGAAAAATATAAGAACGGCATAAAAGAGATTGACAGAGTGACGGAAGAGATTTATGAGTCACGGCTTGCCGTTTGCAAAGAATGTGAACTTTTAAACGCAGGTACCTGTGGTGCCTGCGGATGTTATGTGGAACTTCGGGCTGCTGCAAAAGTAGGTAAATGTCCGCATAAATTATGGTAGTAAAATCTATTACAATGAATAATATCTGCATTAAAAAATAGTGTATCACTGATATTTTACTGAAAATCAATGATACACTATTTTTGTTTCACTAATACATTACACTAGCAAAATCTTCTAAGCCATGTGTACATTTCGCCGGCACCTCTGTTGCCCCAGTTGGCATAAGGAACAAACGTGATTTCTTTGTATTCAAGTTCAGCCGGTGTGTCTAAGTAAAGTTCTTTGTTATCGTACTTTTCAGGATGTTTAACAGTCTTTCCATGTGCTTTTATGACTGTAATGCCTCCTAAGACATTATCATCCCAGTATTCATTTATAGGCTTGGTTATATCAACCATTATAGAAGAAAGATTTTCACCATTGTCAACCTGTTCTGCACAGTAAACAAGAGGACCTTTTTTGATTGCAACTTTTCCAGCATCTGCACGTACTTTAGGATTGGCGTAAACAAAATGTGCAGGCATTTCAAAAGTAATTTCAATGCTTGTGCCTTTCCAAGCAGATGCAATATCATTTTTAGATAATACGGCATATCCATTTTTAGTTTTATAGTTAATATCACAGCCGTTGATTTTTATCTTATAATTCTGTGCATATTCAGGGATTCTCACATATATTTTTTTGTCTGAAGGCGCATCGTCCTCTGAGCTCTTGTCAGCAATATCGGATATTGATATTGTTATCTTTCCTTCAAACGGGAATTTTGTTTCGATATTCAATCGTTTATATCCGCCGAGTGCTGTTGTCTTGTATTCGCCTCCGGCAAACATGTTGATAAACAGCCCGTCATCGTTCTGCATGAAGAGATATTCTCCGAGTGAACTTAAAGTTCTTGCAATATTAGGAGGGCAGCATGCACAGCCGAACCATTTCTGTCTTACTGCTTTTACATGATTTTTGTCAGTGGCAGGCATACAATTGTCAGGCCATACTTCGAGCGGATTTACATAGAAGAAACTTTTTCCGTCCATTGCAATACCAGCAAGTACAGTGTTCATAAGTGCGAGTTCCATTGTGTCTATATATTTGCTGTCTCCTGTTATCTGAGCCATTCTGCGGCAGAATAATGCAAGTCCTATAGAAGCACAGCTCTCAGAATAGTTAGTGTCATTTGGAAGGTCATAATCGGTTGTAAAGCGTTCCATTACACCTGAACTTCCGATGCCGCCTGTTATGTACATTCTCTTGTTTACGATATTGTTATAGAGGTTTTCGCAGGCTTCAAATAATGACTCATCCTGATATTTTTGAGCAATATCAGCCATTGCACAATATAAGTATGTTGCTCTTACGGCATGTCCCTCTGCAGTTTTTTGTTTTCTTACCGGAAGATGATTTTGACCGTATTCATTTATATATGGGTTTGGGTCGTGCCATACATCAATGAAATCGTCACTTTTACTTTCGTTGAAAAGATAGTTAGGTTCTGTTCCTCTTCTGTCAATAAAATCTTTTGCCATGTCGGCGTATTTATCATCACCTGTAATAGTGGCAAGTTTCATAAGTGCAAGTTCAATTTCTTCATGTCCTGGAACTGCATTTTTGTATTTTTCGGTGTGGAATACATCACATATAAGGTCAGCGTTTTTCTTCATTATATTAAGAAACTTATCTTTGCCGGTTACTTCATAATATGCGATGGCGGCTTCGATAAAATGGCCTGTTGTGTAGAGTTCGTGGCCTTCTTTCAAATTGCAGTACTGTTTGCCGGGATGAAGAATGGTAAAGTGAGTGTTTATATATCCGTTTTCCTGCTGTGCTTTTCCGACAAGTTCGATAGCGTCATCGGCAAGTTTTTCAAGTGCTTCATTTGGTTCATAGGAAAGAGAGTACGCTACAGCTTCAAGCCATTTAGCTAAATCTGTATCCTGAAATACCCATCCGTGGAAAGTTCCTTCTTTGAGTCCGGCGGCAACCTTGAAATTGTCAATACAGTAACTTGGTTCAGCGTCGGCTACTTCATCATTGAGTGCTTTCCACTGATAAGGTATGATTTCTTTTGTGACAAGTCCTGTATATTTATTCCAAAAGAAATCATTTACTTTAAGTGCTTTAAGTGGTAAAAGGTCTAATTTTTTTGTTTTCATACTAATCCTCCATTCTTGCATAGCCTTTTATGGCATAGCAATCCTAAATTCTTACGATATACTAAAATATATTTATTTGTTTCTAAAGTAATTTAATTATATCTAAAATTAAACAAAATATCAATCGAAAAATGTTGTAATAAGTGTATTTATTTCAGATAGCATTTATTTCATTTAATTAGTAAATTCCTGCTATTTCGACAAAAAGTAAAATGATTTAGTATATCATTGACTAATTAACGATTATTATGTATAATAAATATGCAAAATGCTATATTATGTTTGTGAAAGTCTGTGTTTTTTGTTAAAAATAGTAAAAAAAACTATATGAATACATATAATGTTTTAGTTGTTTATAAACAAAAAATAAATGCTTTCTCAAAATTTGTATTAAATATTGAAAAAAAGAAAAAAGAATGTAGTTACTTAATTATCTAAAAGTAGAAAATTAAATGGAAAAGAGGTAGACATAGTGTTACACATTACATCATTAGATGAGGGGCTTGAAATCTTCAAGGCATTAGGCTCAGATGTCAGAATCCAGATATTAAACATACTGCTTGAAAATAGTAATATGAGCATGAAAGATTTGGCTGCGAGACTAAATATTACAAATGGGGCGCTTACGGGACATATAAAAAAGCTTGAGAGCTGTGGTTTGATTACAACATCAGCAGAATCTGTAGTGCATGGAAATCAAAAAATATGCTCTGTTCACTGGGACAGAATCGTTATCGACCTTGAAAAACAGGTTGAAGATGAAAATGTATACAATACGGAAGTAAAAGTTGGACATTATTCAAGTTATGACATCACACCGACATGTGGTCTTGCTTCAAGTAAAGCACTTATAGGAGAAGTTGATGATGCGAGATACTTCGAGCATCCTGACAGATATAATGCTGAGATACTTTGGTTTACAAATGGTTTTGTTGAGTATGTCATACCAAACTTTATTCCTGGATTTCAGAAAATCACACAGATTTCAATAACAATGGAACTTAGTTCGGAGGCACCGGGAGTAAATAGTGACTGGCCGTCTGATATAGAATTTTATCTCAATGATAAACCACTTGGCTGCTGGACATCACCGGGAGACTTTGGAGATGTAAAAGGACTCTTCACACCGACCTGGTGGCCTGAAAACTGGAATCAGTACGGACTTTTAAAACTTCTTGTTATCAACAAAAAAGGAACATTCATTGATGGACTTAAAATATCGGATGTTACAATAAATGATTTTAACCTTGATTACAGAAGTAATATAAGATTTAAACTTGGAGTAGACGAGAATGCAACTCACAAAGGAGGACTTACACTTTTTGGAAAGTCATTCGGAAATTACGGACAGGATATAAATGTTGCGATAAGTTATACACCGATGGCGGAAGATGAGATATAAAAATTTAAAAACAAAGAGGTTGTGCATTGACATATAAAATCAGTCAATGCACAACCTCTGTTTTTGTTGTATAAAAGTTAAAAACTTTTGAAAAAATTATTTTACAGTTACCTTATATGTAACTTTGAACTTTCCGTTTTTAGCTGTTATTGTTGCTGTTCCTTTTTTCTTTGCAACAACTTTTCCTGAGTTATTTACAGAAAGTACAGCTGGTTTGTTTGATGTCCATTTAACACCTGATAATTTAACTCCATAACCTTTTACCTTGAATTTAGCTGTTTTCTTTACTTTGAGTGAAGCTTTTTTGCTTGTAAATTTGATATAAGATTTTTTGACGGTAAATGTCTTTGTGAGTTTCTTTGTCTTATCACCGGCAGTAACTGTTGCTGTGACAGTTGTAGTTCCGGCTTTTTTTGCTGTAAGCTGTCCGGCATTTGTAACTGATGCAACATTAGGATTTGATGAAGTATATGTTACAGTCTTTGTTATGGAAGGCGTTGAAGAAACAGAAAGTTTGGCTGTTTTTCCGGTATTTCCGCCAACATAAAGTGTTTTTGAGGATGCATTAAATGTAAGTGTCGGATAATCTGCTTTTTCCTGTTTGTATTTAGCTTTTATATCATTTTCCGTAAGAGCAGTTGAATAAAATTCAATATTATCAAATTGTGCATTTGCTACATCAGTACTGCTTGAAAGCGTTCCGCTTCCGATTCTTACATCATCAATATCTGAGAGTTCACCGCCTGAAAGTGCGTTTGAAAGATCTGTTTCCTGCTTTGTGATGAAATCTCCGTTTATATAGGCGCTGATACCGGTTTCAGAAACGGTATATACTACATAACTCCAAGAACCTGTGATAAAGGAAGATTGATAGCTGCCCTTGCTTGTTCCGTTAAGACTTACAAAGTCAGCATATACGCTTGAATGGAGAGCTGTATATGGGTAACTGTTGCGGTTGTTTGTTGCCTTTGCTTCAAACAGTGCCGATTCATCAGCAGTGCTTGAACTTGTCTTGACCCACATTCCTACAGTAAAGCCTGCTTTATCAATGTTTTTGAACATTTCGGCCGGGAGTGATAAGTAACTTTCCCCCTGTTTGCTGTTTTTAACAGTGAGTACATTACCATACCAGGAATCTTTACTTACTTTAGCATTTCCGTTAAGTGAAGCATCCGCTGTGGATTTTCCGCTGTTTGGTACGGTTTTGTCGTTTACTGTTTCAAAATCATATTTGTAATCAGGAGTGAGTGCGGCATCAAGAACAGTTGTCTTATAAGCTTTTGATACTGTTTCATTGCCTGATTTAATAGTTGCTGTAAGTGTTACTTCTGTTTCTTCAGAGGCTTTTGTGACTTTTCCTTCATTTGATATGATATCAGTGTTGCTTGAAGCCCATGTGATAGTTGTATTATTAAAGCCTTTTGTTGGAAGAGTTATGTCAGAAGTTGTTTTTGCCGGTATAGGACAATTGTAATCAAGATCCTGTGAAGCTCTCTCAAGTATTTCTTTGTCTGTATATTTGTAAGCTTCTTTTCGTACACCCCAGATAGACTGGTTGTTTGTACCGATGGCAGAAAATGTCATAACCTTCTTACATTCTTTTGACTCATCATGCTGAAGGAAGAATACACCGCTGTAAGTTACTTTGTTTATAACGGCATTCATGTAGTAAGTGCCATCTTTAGCTGTCCATGTACCTGTTATGTCACCGGAGATAGTACCATCTGCATTTAAAGTTATTGACTGTGTTTTAGCAGTAGCAGTACCGGATTTTCCGTGATTTACAAATTCATATTCTCCGACGATATCATCCTTTGCATATCCTGTTTCTGAAATTTTATCACCTTTATTTTCAAAAGGAGCTGTTACAGGCCAGCCTTTTTCATTCTGGAACTGCTGATGAACTCTTAATTCGTGGTATTCTCCGCTGTCTGAAAATCTTGTGTGGTAGAAAAGATACATCTGACCGTCATCATCAATCATAGCTGAGTTGTGACCTTCGGATTTATAATATTTATCGAGACATGAAAATTTGTATGTACCCATGACCTTGATACCTACATCTTCATGGCTTTTGTCTGAAGAAACAAACATATTTGCATTATTTCCGGCTGCATCAACAAAAGGACCGTCAGGATTTTTTGAACGGAAAAGTCTCATATTATATCCGCTGACCGAGTCCAAAAAGTTATATGACATATATAAATAGAAGTAATCTGTTTTTTCGTCATATACGACAAAAGGACCTTCACCTGAATTAGCTTTCCCGCCTGCTATTCTTGTTCCAAAATACTGATCTACCAAAAGCCCGTCATCTCTTGTGTAAGTTTTTCCGGGATATTTTGCTTTGCCGGTTGAAGGGTCGATTTCGATTGTAAAAATACCGCCTGACCATGAGCCGTAAGTCATCCACATTTTGCCCTTTTTATCATAGTAGATTTCAGGGTCGATTGCATTAGGAGCGTAACTGTTATTGTAGAAATCGCCTGATGACCAGTTTGTATCATATTTTTCAATCTGACCGCTTTTTATAAGTTCCGGAATATTTGTGCTTGTGTAGCTTGTATCTTTAGCACCTTCAAAAACAGGTTTGTTCTTAGTAAAGCCTGAATATATAAGTGTGTCTACACATGTGAAAGGACCTTCAATACTCTTTGAAACACCGAAAGCTATAGCTGAACGGACAGCGGTAGAACTTGTACAAAAATAAATCATATAAGCACCTTTGGTTCCGTCGCCGTTATCATAATCAGGATTCCAAAAAACATCAGGAGCCCATATATGGTAAGTGCCGTCATCTGTATCATTTTTGTCACCTGCCCACTTGAAAGGCTGCTTCAGATTCTTTGCTAAATTACCGAAAACAAAGTTATTTGTTATTGTTGAAGGGTTACCGGCATTCAAATCTGTTGAAAGCTGAGTCCAGTTTACAAGGTCGGTAGATTTTGCTGCTGCCGTATGTGAACCGTATACATAATATGTGCCGTTTGACGACTTAGTAATAGAAGGGTCATGCACAGAAACTCTGTTTGGAGAGCTTGAGACATGAGTTACGCTTGCTGCTTTTGCAATGCTTTCATTATTAAATAAGGAAAGCTGTGGAATTGAAGCTGAAGCGTTAGAGAATGCAAGTGCTGTCGAAAGCATGATAGCACCGACACGCTTAAAGTTTTTCTTCATGGTATTACCTCCGTAAAAATCTTAAGTTTAAAATAGTTAATTTCATATAAAAGAATATCATATGTATTCAACATTTACAACAAAAATGCTATTTTATTTTGAAAAAAACTAAAATAAAAGCAAAATTTGTATGTAAAATACATAAAAATAGCAAAAAATATCAAGTTTTATATTGCAAATTTTATATGTGTTGTATATAATATTAAACAAAATATAAAATATTTTTACTTTTGTTAAAAATATTGAAAAATGTAACTATTCTAAAAAAATTAGCAACTCTAATTTTAAGAAGAAATGTATTATTGAGAGGAGAAAGAGTATGAGAAAGACAAAATTATTTGCCGGCGTGCTCGCACTCAGTCTTGCAGTTACTTCTGTACCTGCAATAAACAGTTTTGTGGGTGTGGATAAGGCAGAAGCATCTGAGAGTGATACGGCATCTGCGGCTTCAGGAAGCAGCATTACTAAGGAACCGCTTGGTGAAGGTGAGGTTGAAGTTGCAAAGAGCCAGTACACAAATCCTATCGGAGGTTATGACAACGAAGGTAAGCTTACATATGGTGGTGACCCGGCTGCAATGGTAGATGGAGATACAGTATATCTTTATACCGGACACGATATAGCTACAGGTGATGCATATGTTATTGACGGATGGATTTGTTATTCTACTAAGGACTTGCTCAATTGGAAATATGAGGGCGAGATTATGAAAGCCAAAGATATTTCATGGGCAAATGTAGCAAACTCAGCCTGGGCGGCTCAGACTGTTAAACACAATGGAAAATATTATTTCTACTACTGTACATGGGATAAAACTACAAGTGACGGACAGCAGTCTATAGGTGTCGCAGTTTCAGACAGCCCAACAGGACCATTTGAAGATATAGGTAAGCCTATTGTAAGCGGTAAGGTTACAGATATAGGTACTGAGTCAAGTACATGGAATGATATTGACCCTACAGTATGGATTGAGAATGATGAAAATGGTGTAGAACATCGTTATCTTGCATGGGGAAACGGAAACTTCTACATCTGTGAATTAAATGATGATATGATTTCGGTTAAAGACCAGAACGGTGACGGAAAGATTACAGGCGGCAAATCAGTAAAAAATGCCGATGTTATCCAGAAAGATTCTCCTGAAGGTCCTTATACAGAAGCTCCATGGCTTTACAGAAGACAGGATGAAAACGGAAACTATTACGGAAAATATTATCTTTTCTATGCATCAGGCTGGAGAGAGGGAATGGCTTATTCTACAACAGATGACCTTATGAACGGACAGTGGGAATTTGGAAAAGAGATAGCAAGACCAAACGTGACATCAAATACAAACCACATGGCAGTCATTGATTTTAAGGGAAAGACATATTTTATTTACCACAATGGTGCGCTTGCAGGCGGAAATGGTTACCGCAGAGTTGCAAATATTACTGAACTTAAATTCAATGAAGACGGAAGTATTGATGAAGTACCTGAGACTACAGCAGGTATAGCAGGTACAACTACTAAGATTTACACAAAAGTCGGTGCAGGAGTGCTTGCTCATAAAAACTTCCTGAATTCAACATCTGATGCTGATTATCCATATCAGAATATATATGTAGGTGCTATGGGATATTCAGATGTAAAGGATGCGCAGTGGGTTCTTACAGATGGAAAAGCAGACAAGACAAAACCGGCATATGTTTCAATTCAGTCTGAAAATAAGTCAGGTCTTTATCTTACGGTAAACGACAATGGAAAAGTAACTCTTAATCAGGATTCAGACGGAAAAGCTGAGACAGCTAAACGTCAGACATTCAGAAGTATAAAGGCTCTTGACGGTTCTGAAGATGGTGTTTCTTTTGAAAGTGTATACAAGCCGGGACAGTATCTTGCTATTGTAAATGATGTATTAAAGATTACTGATGGTTCAGACAAGACAGCAGCAACATTTATTGTAGGAGAAAACAGCGAAACAACAGTGCTCCGTGGTATCAATGTAACAGCCGGCACAAATGTTATTACGCAGGGAGATAAGATTAAGAAAATCAATCTTACAAGTGTAAAGGCTATCTATTCAGATGAAACACAGAAAAAAGTTACTGATTACAAAGTTGATTACTCAAAAATAAATGTTAACAAAGTCGGAACACAGTATGCAACTGTTTCATATACAGAAGGAAATATTACAAAGAGTGCTTATATAGCAGTTTCAATTCTTCCAAAACTTAAAGCAGTTACAAAGCTTAAAGCGAAAGTTACAAAGAAAAAGAATGCAAAGAAAGCAAAAGTTGTACTTTCATGGAAAGGTGTATCGAAAGTAGACGGATACGAGGTGTACTATAAAGCAAGCAAGAATGGTAAGTTTAAGTATGTGACAGAGGCATCGGGTACAAAATGTACTGTATCTGAGGATGCAGCATTTAAAGCAGGAAAGACATACTGGGTAGGTGTAAAGGCTTATAGAGAATATAACGGAAAAACACTTACAGGTCCTATGAAATCTTTAAAAGTAAAGATTGCTAAATGATGGCATATTGAATAAATATACATATTAAAGTTGTATTTACGAAATGTTAATAATTTAGTCATAAACTGTTGACAAATAGATGAACAAATGCTAAAATAATTTAGAAATCAATAAAGAAATAAATTCTTTTATAAAGGGAGGAATAAAAATGTATAAGAAATTTTTAAGTGGTGTTTTAGCCGCAGCTATGGTTATCGGAGGAGCTGCATATGCAGCAAAACCTGCATCAGTTGATGCAGCAGGTGCTCCAAAGCCTAAGTACACATTCAGCATGAATGGTGCAAGCAAAAATGTAGTAGGTGTTGCTCGTAAGGGTGATACAAGTGCCGGTACAACAGGAACTCCAAAGACAGGTATTGTTCCGACAGCAAACAAGAAAGCTAAACTTCAGTACAAGAAGGGTAAACACGGAAAGGCTCTTTACATTTCAAGAACTGTAGGTGGAAAGGCAGCTTCTATGGGTGCTCAGCTTAAAGGTGTTAAGCTTGGTTCTAAGTCTTGGACAGTTTCATTCTGGGTTAAGCCTGAGGTAAGTCTTTCAAACTTCATGTCAATGTTCTTTACAGGAAACCATATTCAGGATCCTAAGAACACAAAATGGCTTTCAATCACACAGGATTCATGGTTAGACAACAAAGCTAACTCACCTACAATCTGGTCACACAGCCTTACAAAAGGAAAGAACGAGCAGTTCCCATGGTATGGTTATCAGAACAAGAAAGGTACTTGGACAGCAAACTCAGCAGTTAAAGCTAATAAGTGGACACACATCACACTCGTTGTAAATACAAAGCAGACATGTGAGTATGGTACAAAGGGCAAATCAGGATATGTTAAATCATACCATGCATGGACATATGTAAATGGTAAACTTTTCGGAAACGGAACAGTTGCTAAGGGAACAATGTCAAACTCTAACTCATTCTTCCTCGGACTTAATGCTTGGGATATGGGATTCAAGGGATACTTTGATGATGTTAAGCTTTGGAACAAGGCTCTTACAGCTAAACAGGTAAAAGCTATTGCTAAATAATATGATGCAAGTTGTTTGCAGGATTGCGAAAATTGTACATCAATGAAGCAATTCGTGGCATCGTATATAAATTTGTTTAGTATAAATTGCATATAAAATGAAAAATAGTGCATGGCGAATTTGTTATAAATTCACCATGCACTATTTGCGTGTGTAAAATAATTTATGCACAATGTTCAAAGAAATGTCAAAATATTATATTTTTATGTTGACATTGAGCAACGGGTATGCTATTATAATAAAAACTAAAATAGTTTACGAAAATATTAAAAAGATTCGAGAGGAGAATAAGTTATGAGAAAAAGAATTTTAGCAATCGCACTTGCAACTACAATGGCATTTTCTACAGCAGTTGTTGCAGTGCCAAGTTATAAGAATGCAGCAGTAGCACAGGCAGCAGAAGAAGAGACAGGAGCACAGACATTTGATACATTTTGGAGTGGACATTGCTTAGGTGATGAAATCACAGAGACAGAAAAGACAGTGAATTTCAAGGCTATCACAGACAATGATCCTACGGCCACAGGAAATTATAATACACCTGTATTTGTTATTTACTATGGTGATGAGAATAAAGTAAACGGTGAGGGATATGATGAAGTAGCAGTTATCCGCTCAGACCTTTGGTCATGGTCAGCAGGTGGAGATATCACAAATCCTGAAGGATATGCAGGAACAAACGAGCTTACATTTGCAACAGAAAATGCACCGGCAGATGATAATGCATGGGCAGCTTGGCTTGCAGCAAATAAAAAAGGTGTAGATGTATCTTACACAACATCTGTTAAAGATGGTGTAGTTACAATAAAAGTTACAAACAATGGTATCACAAGCACAACAACATTCAAATTTGATGAGACAAAAGGAAAGAAGCTTTATCTTTCTGTTTCAGGTGAAAAGTGCACCATAGCTAAATACCCTAAGGCACTTATCACAACACCTTGTGATGACCCATTTGAAAAGAGCAATGACAATACAAATACAACAACAAAGAAAAAATCAATGTCTGTAAAGAAAGTTACAGCTAAAGCAGGCACAAAGGTTGTTAAGGGAACGGTTTCAGTTGCAAAAGCAAAAGTTAAAGTAACTGTTGGAAAAGCAAAAGCAAAAACAGCTAAGGTTAGTGGAAAGAACTTTACATTAAATGTTTCTTCAGCACTTAAGAAGAACACAAAGATTACTGTAAAGGTTACAAAGTCAGGTTACAAGACAGTAACAAAGACTGTAAAAGTTAAATAGGTTATAAGTTTATATTTGTAACATAAATTTTCTCATTTATTATCCAAAATGGAGAGTCGGTTTTACCGGCTCTCTATTTTGTTTACAATACTTTTTGATAAGTTTTATCCAATAAGGAAAAAGTGTTTGACTTCATACTATATGCGAAATATAATAATTGATGTTCGAGTGAGACATGACTTACCAGACTTAGAAAAAGGTAACTAAGAAGCTATGCGGCTGGGACAAATAATATTAAAACTATACACATGATAGGAGACAGCAATGCGAAAACTTATTAAAAAAAGTGTGGCAGCAGCGTTATCAACAGCGCTTCTTGTAACATTGGGACCTGTAGCAGATATTTCAACAGTAAAGGCAGCAGATGATTATACATATCTTTATGCCGGACTTACTTGGGATCAGTATTGGGCTGCAGAGAATATTTATCTGCAGAGTGACAAGGCTATGACAGATTCTAATACTGAGGCTGATGCAAGGGGAGAGATGGATAAGGGTGCTTTTGATGCAGTTTCGAGAGCTACTACAAATCATGGACTTCATAGAGGAAGTTATCAGTGTGATGCAGTGATTTACGGTGAGGACGGAAGTGAGTTTGATGTATCTCATTGGTCAGCTGATGGAAAGACACTTTATCTTACAGATGGAACAGATGTAGCATATGCAAAGGGAACTATCACAAAAGCAGACGGTACACAGACTAAATTAAAGGAATATAAAGTTACCGGACTTAAATATGTGCCTGTTGCAGTAAAAACATCAGAACTTGACGATTTTAAGAAAACTTACAAAGTTGTTGAAAATGACGGTGAACTTGTTGGAGGATACAGTGAGATGAATCTTTCGGCATATGATTTAAAGGCTAATGTAACAGCAGATACAAATGGTCTTAAAACCGCAACAGAGGAAAAAGACGGTACATTTAAGTTCAGTGCCAGAAAGACAGGAACAGATTCAGGTATCAAGGAGCAGACACTTGCTAAGGCATCTAAACTTAAAGTTGAAGTTAAAGAAGCAAACGGAAGCTATGGAGAGTTTCTTCGTGTAGATATAAACAATGCAGATGATGCAGATACATCAAAGGGAGAGGGGTATGGTGCTCTCGGTGCAAAAATGCAGGCTGTAAAGTGGACATATTATGGAAACGATTCAGAGCGCAAGACAGCACTTGCAAACTTCGGAACTAAGTTTGCAGCAGATAACTGGATGCATAAATTAATGGGTATTCAGCTTGGTCTTACTGATTCATACAGAGCTGCACTTCCGGGAGGAACAGATGGAACAGGTTACTGGAGCCTTACGGTATATGCTCTCGGATATGAGGATGAGACAGTAAACTTTGAGGTAACAAAAGACAATATAGTTGACACGGTAAATATAACTGAAAATGCAGATATAACAAAATTAAGCGGCCTTGTAGAAGATGCCAAAGGATTGAAAGAGTCTGATTACACTGCAGCAAGCTGGAAAGATTTTGTCGGGGAACTTGAAGAGGCTGAGGAAGAACTTGCAAAGCCAAATCATTATCAGGCAATGGTAGATGAAGCGTATAATCATCTTGATGAGGCAATCAAGGCACTTGTAAAAGTAGAAAAGGCATTGAATGCCCCTGCATCAGTAAAAGTGACAGCAAAGAAGAAATCGTTTACTGTTACATGGAAAAAAGTAAGCGGTGCTAAAGGATATCAGGTTCAGTATTCTCTTACAAAGAACTTTAAAAAAGCAACAGTCAAGAATGTTACAAAGACAACATTAACAGTTAAAAAGTTAAAGTCAGGCAAAAAGTATTATGTGAGAGTTAAGGCGGCAGCTTCAGATAAAAAACTTAACAGTGGCTGGTCAGCAGCAAAGACAGTTAAAGTAAAATAATTTGTAGAAGAGATTGTTTTGGGATATTAATAATACGCAAAAGGGAAGGTTGTATTAACCTTCCGTTTTGTGCGTTATAGAATAAATTTTGAAACGAGGGTATAGATGATTAAGAAAATATTATGTCTTATTTTGTGTGCGGCACTTCTTGCGGGGTGCCGGAACAGCGGAAATAAAGTCGGTGAGACAAAACAAAAAAATGAAAAGAGTGAGACTTTAGAGGCTCAAAAAGAAATTTTTGCGATGGATAACATATATGACAATCAAGACATATGGTGACAAGGCAGATGAAGCAGCAGAGGCGGCAGTGGATGAGATAAACAGACTTGATAAGCTTTTTAGCACGGGAAACAATGAGAGTGAAATTGCGATTTTGAATGAAAGCGGAAGTGAGATATTATCAAAGGAGACATTTTCTCTTGTTGAAAAGTCATGTGAATTATATAAGAATACAGCAGGAGCATTTAATATAGCAGTTTATCCGCTTATGAAGGAGTGGGGATTTACAAATGAAAAATATAATATTCCTGATGACAAAACAATAAAAAAACTTTTAAAGTATATTGATGTTTCAAAGATTGAATATGATGCAAATACAAGACAGGTAGTATTGCCGCAAAATTATGAAATAGATTTAGGCGGGATAGCTAAAGGTTATACATCAGCAAGACTTATGCAGATATTTAAGAAATATGGACTTTCAGGCGGAATTGTTTCTCTTGGCGGAAATGTTCAGACTTATGGTTACAAATCTGAAAATAAAAAATGGAAAGTAGCTGTTGAAAATCCAGAGACATCACCGCTTGATGGAGATTATCTGGGAGTACTTGACATTACTGACAAAGCAGTTATTACATCGGGAGGATATGAGAGATATTTTGAAAAGAACGGAAAGAGGTATCACCATATATTAAATCCGAAAACCGGAAAACCGGCAGACAGCGGACTTATAAGTGTATCAATAATAAGTAGTGACGGAACGCTTTCCGATGGACTTTCTACATCTCTGTTTATAATGGGTAAACAAAAGGGAATAAAATATTGGCAGAAAAATAAAGATAAATTTGATGTGGTATGGCTTGAAAATGATGGGACAGTGACAATTACAGATGGAATAGAGGATGTTTTTTCGTCTGATTTTAAATATAGTGTTGTAGGATGAGTGCGAAACAAATTAAGGTTGAGCAAGTTGCAAAAATATAACAAATAATTGAGGCGAATAGATTGGAGGTCGCAGGATGACTGAAAAAATTAAAGAGAAATTTTGTGCGTATATAGAACAGTTTAAACCGGCTGTTTTTGTTTTGCCGTCTGTTATTATTGCGGCATTTTCTGTCGGTGGTTTTTATATTGGAAGCGGTAGTGCAATAAAAAACAGTGCGTATAATAATAGCGCAAACAACAGCGTGGAAGAAAGCAAAAACAGTGAAGATAATACTGAAAGTGCAGGCGATAGGAGTGCAAAGACAAAGAAAACCGTTTCAGGAAGTACGGTAAAGAAAACTGCCACGACAGTGAAAAAAACAAAGGCAAAGAGTGGAAAACCCGCAGATGGTGTGTTTGATGGCAGCAGTGTATGCGAGAAGTTCGGTTATACGGTAAGCCTTAAGGCAAAGTTTAAAGATGGAAAGCCTGTGGCACTCTATGGAATGAAAATGCTTAATAGCAATGATAGCTCAAACGATGCATATATGGCTAGGGCATGGCGTGAAATGGTGAAACGCATAATTGGAGGGGCAGCGGATAACGGCGCTGTATCGGATGTAGATAGTGTATCAGGAGCAACATATTCATCAAATGCAGTTATTAGTGCTTATCTTGATGCACGCAATAAAGCTATTGCAAAATCTGAAGGTAAGAAATTAAAAGCTACGGCAAAACCAACACCTGTACCTTCAAAGAAACCGACGGCAGTAAAAGTTCCAAAACCTGTAAAAGTTCCAAGTGGCGCTATAGCTGATGGAAAATATAAGGTGAGTGCTGTATGTGAGCCGGATGAAGATGAAGATTTTGAAAAATATACACTTAGTGCCTCATTTACTTTCAAGAATGGAAAATGTACTGCTATATCTGATTTTTCATCAACAGCGGAAAGTAATAAAAATTATTATATGAAGGCGGCAAATGGAAACGGTAAAGCAAAAGGAATGGTGACCCAGATAATACAAAAACAGTCGGCAGATGATATAAGTGCGGTGTCAGGGGCAACATGCTCTTCCAAAACAATAGTCGAACTTTATGTTAAAGCATTAGAGAAAGCGGCGAAAAAAGCGGGAGTGAAAAATACACCAAAGCCAAGCCAGAGTGCAGCACCGACATCAAAACCTGATGAAACAGGTTCGCCTGAAAATACTGCTTATCCGACGCCGACACAGGCTCCTTGGCCAAGCCAGAGCGTTGAACCGACACCTGAACCAAGTCTTGTGCCGTTAAATCCGGGTACATATAAAGAAACTGTTACGGTATATCCTGATGAATCAAATGACTTTGAAGAGTATACGCTTACAGCGGATGTTATATTTAATGATAATCGTTTTTGTGGTTTTGACAATGTAACATTATCTGATGAGACAAACAGATTTTATTACAATAAGGCAGTAAACGGAACAAAAACAAAGCCGGGACTTATTTCGCAGATAAATACAAAACAGAATGATGAACTGGATGGCGTATCGGGAGCAACATGCACATCAAATGCACTTATAGAATTGTTTTCAAAGGCATGGAACGAGGCTAAGAAAAGAGGTTTGGAATAATTGAAGATATTTGTTACAAAGAGTATAAATCTGATACTCATTATAGGAATTGTATATGTATACTGCACACAGGCAGGAAAACTTAAAAAAAATATGGCAGATGCAGGGAGGGCGGCACAGTCACATTTTGCAGATGATGGTGTATATGAAGGCAGTGGTGACGGATTTGGCGGAAAGATAACTGTCCGCCTTACGGTAAAGAATGAGAGACTTCAAAAAGCAGAAATAATATCGGCAAAAAACGAGACAAAAGATTATCTTGAATCGGCAAAAAAAATACTTAACGATGCTGTAAAGCGGCAGTCAACAGATGTAGATACGGTATCGGGTGCTACATTATCATCAAACGGAATAATAGCAGCGATGAAGGATGCACTCGTAAACGGAAAGGAACAATAGATAAATGGTAAATATAAAAACTAAATTAAAGCGTTTGCAAATAGTAAGAACACTGATACAAATAGGATTTTTTGTATTTATGCCATCACTTTTTTCTCAGGCTTTTGCAGGGATAAAAGAAGTTGTATCGCTTATTGGAAAAGCACAACCGTTAAAAATGTCTGACTTTCTGATAAAGCTTATTGTTTTGTGTCTGCTTACGATAATATTCGGAAGAATATTCTGCGGTTTCATGTGTTCATTCGGAGCAATCGGAGACTGGTTTTATATGCTCTCAGAATTTATTCAGAAAAAAATCGGTGTGAAATTCCCGAAAATTTCTGAAAAAGCACAGATTAACTTGCAAAAATTCAAATATGTCGTGCTGTTGTTTATAGTTCTGCTTTGTTTTAGCGAAAATGGAGAGTATGTTGCAAAATATAGTCCGTGGACAGTGTTTTCACTTATAACACAGCGTAACTTCAAAATAGGTACATATATTGCAGGAAGTGTATTGCTTGTTTTTATAATAATAGGAATGATGCTAAAGGAAAGATTTTTCTGCCAGTTTATATGTCCGCTTGGAGCAGTATTTTCACTTCTGCCTAAAAACTTTTTGTTCAGTGTAAAGAAAAAAGAAGAAAAGTGTTTTAATGGATGTAAGGCATGTACAAACAAGTGCCCGGTTCATCTTAAATATGACGAAGCAGGTATGAGGGAAGGGGAGTGTATAAGCTGCGGACGCTGTTTTATGGTCTGCCCTCATAGGATGAAGAAAAAATAATTGTTTATGGTAATTCATATGCAGGTATGTTAAAATGTTTATAAAAATATGGGTTTAATATGGGCTGTGTAATGTATCAATGTATTGTTAATATTTTGGTGTGGAAGTTAATGTTATATTGATGCAGTATGCCGGTCATTTTTGAGGGAGAGAGGATATTTATGCATACCGTGGGAATTGGAAAACAAAATTATGAGTCATTGATAATGTCCGATTGCTTTTACGTCGATAAAACGTATTTTATAAAACAATGGTGGGAGTCTCAGGACGATGTTACACTTATTACCAGACCAAGAAGATTTGGAAAAACATTAAATATGAGTATGCTGAATTGTTTTTTTTCAAATAAATATATGAATCGGGCAGATTTGTTTGAAAAGTTTGAAATATGGACAGATGAGAAGTACAGAAAATTGCAGGGAACTTATCCGGTTATAAATTTAAGTTTTGCTGATGTAAAAGACGATAATTTTAAAAATGCAAAAAATAGCATTATATCTGTTATAAGTGATGTATATAGAACACATTCATATTTAATTGAAACAGATGAAATAACAGATGCCGAAAAGGGTGTGTTTAAGGCGTTAGATGCGTATTCAAACAATACAAATATAAATAAAGAAATTTCTGAAGATGTAATTTGCAGAGCGATAAAAAATTTGTCATTTTTATTAGAAAGATATTATGGAAAAAAAGTACTCATTTTTTTAGACGAATACGATACACCTCTTCAGGAAGCATATTTGGGAGGATATTGGGATGAAATGGTAGGTTTTATGCGTGTTTTCTTTAATGCAACATTTAAGACTAACCCGTATCTGGACAGAGCAATAATGACAGGTATTACCAGAATATCTAAAGAAAGCATGTTTTCGGATTTGAACAATTTGAGGATAGTATCGACAACAAGCAATATGTACGAAACGTGTTTTGGATTTACAGAGGATGAAGTTTTTAAGGCATTGGATGAAGTTGGAATTTCGGATAGAAAGGAAGATGTAAAACAATGGTATGATGGATTTTCATTTGGCAAAAGTAAAGATATATATAATCCTTGGTCTATAACAAACTTTATTGATGAAAGAAAATTGAAAACATACTGGGTCGATACGAGTTCAAATGAGCTTGCAGGGAAATTGATACAAAGTGCTTCGCCGGAAGTTAAAAAGTCAATGGAAAAGCTTTTAAATGGAGAAAGCATAACAGTTGACATTGATGAGCAGATAGTATTTAATCAGCTTGATTATGATGAAAATGCAATATGGAGTTTGTTTCTTGCAAGTGGATATTTAAAAGTTGAAAATGCAGATAACTGTGAAATCAGTGGAAAATATGAACTTAGTCTTACAAATTTGGAAGTAAGAATAATGTTTCAAAAATTGATAAGTGGATGGTTTAAAACAATACGTAACACATCAGATGAATTTGTTATTGCCTTGATAAAAGGTGATATAAAAGCTATGAATTATTTTATGAATAAAATAGCACTTGCGACGTTTAGTTATTTTGATGTTGGAAATAAACCATCGGAATATATTGAACCTGAGCGTTTTTACCATGGTTTTGTATTAGGAATTATGGTAGGAGAAAGAGAAAATTATATCATAAAATCAAATAGGGAAAGTGGATTTGGAAGATATGATATAATGATGGTGCCAAAGGATATAAAAAATAAAAAATTACCGGCAATTGTTATTGAATTTAAGGTATATGACAGTGAGGATGAAAAACAGCTTAAAGATACGGTGAAAGCGGCTCACAGGCAGATAGAAGAAAAGAGATATGATGATGAAATCATACAATTGGGGATAGAGAAAGACAGGATAAAACATTATGGATTTGCATTTGAAGGGAAAAAAGTATTGATAGGGTAAAAATAATCGTTTCAAAATACCAAAATATGAAAAACAACAAAAAATCAGCATGAGTTTGGGGTATGCTGATTTTTTGCGTTTAGATTTGCTTTTGCAAAAAAAGAGCCGGTGCATATAAAGTAATACATGGTATATTTGGGTGAGTGATGAATATTATTTAACGTGTAATTTTTGGCGGAGGTGCAGATGCTTAATTATATATGGGCATTTATGATACTTGGGGGATTATCGTATGGTGTGGCATGTGGTCAGGCGAAAGCTTTGTCAGATTCTATTATTGACAGTTCGGGGGAAGCCGTTTCACTTGCGATAACAATGCTTGGCGTTATGGCTATGTGGTGCGGAATAATGGAGGTCGCAAGGCAGTCCGGACTTATGGATAAAATGACAAAATTATTGTCTCCGATGGTACGTTTTTTATTTCCTGAAATTGATGAGAAGCATGTGGTAAATGAATATATAACGGCAAATATGGTTGCAAATATACTTGGTCTTGGCTGGGCAGCGACACCTATGGGACTGAAAGCAATAAAGGAGATGGCAAAGATAGAACGTGCACGCCTTGTGGAAAAAAATGTTGATATATCAAAAGTGAAATTAAGAGCAAGTAATGAAATGTGCACATTCCTTGTAATAAATATATCATCGCTTCAGTTGATACCTGTAAACATAATAGCGTATAGAAGTCAGTATGGCAGTGTAAATCCGGTGGGGATAGTCGTTCCGGGACTTATAGCAACGGGGGTGAGTACACTGGTAGCAGTTGTTTTTTGCAAGATTGCATGCAGGAAAAAACGTTTATGAAAGTAAACTTAAAAATAATAACAGCTTAGCGTTTTATTTCTTAAATTCATAAAGTTGCCAGTAAGCTGTCAGTCGTTGCTACGTAGCTTATTTTTATTTGTATCTCTGGTTGTGTTATGTTATACTGACATTGTATAATTTAGAAGAATGATGGATGTGATTTTCCGTTTATGTGATGCCCTCTAGTCTACAAAGGAGGGTGATGCCCTATGAATACGCTTGAAGTTCTTACTCTTGTGTTGGTGATTTTTGCGGCACTGTCTTACATAGACAATCATAATAATAAAAAGAAATAGCATCCCAACCGACCAAAGTTAGATGCTATTTTTATGTTTGTATCTTACTGAGGGCAAAATCGGATATTACATCCGATTACCTTTCTAATTAGATTATACAATGGGGTACTTGAGAAATCAAGTGCCCTTTTTGAGAATTATTTTCGCTGTGGCACTTTAACGCAGAGATTGATATAAACTTTCCGACTCATGGACGGCTCTCGCCTCGGAGAATATCAGTAGCAGTACATAAGTGTGCAAAAAAACGCACACTAAGTACTGACTGACATTCTAACGCCATTCGCTGAAAAGTTTATATTAATCTCTGCTGTTTACATATTTTTATGCAGTATACATTGCCAGTCCATTTGTTATTCCTGATTCTATTTTTGCCTTAGCTAATGCAAGCTGTATTATAAAGGTAACTGTAAGAAACATTTTCATTTTTTTTAATCCTCTTATCGTATGCTTTTCAAATTGAAAAGCACGGTCTATCCGTCCGTTTACTCTTTCAATACTTGTTCTTTTTTTATATAATCTTCTCCATTTCTTTGAATTTCCTGCTACTTTTGTAAATATACGTGTATCCGTTTTCAATGGTATTCTGAATATTCTTTTATTATGATATTTCGGATGAAAAACATATCTATGACTGTCCCTGCTTTTATCATACCCCTTATATACTAATTATATTTTCTCACCACCGTCTGTTATGTAATACACTTTTCCAACTTTTTAGGATTTTTTTCTTTTATGTTATCTAACAGTTTTTCTGTTTCTTTAAGTTCACTGTTCGATGCTTTTGTCACTTCATAATCAACCGGCAGTTCATATGTTGCATCTGATAAAAGATGCAGACGAAATCCAAACCATTTCTTTGTTTTTACCACTTTTTCACCGTTAGGTTTTGTTATTGTGTATTCTTTTCTGCACCAGTCAGCATCCCTCTCTCCTTTGTTGCCGCTGTTTTTCTTTGAAATTTTTCCTGCATAACTTTGTATGGCTTTTCCATCCGCTGCCATAATCTCACCGAAATCGTTAAGGTTTTCATACATATATTTTACAAGTGTATCAAACATTTCTCTTGATTCCTGCTCACATTCCTTTAAATTATTCAAAAAGTTTGTATATGCACTTGCTGTTGGAGCCAGTTTATATCGACTTTCACTTATCCTTTTTCCATACTCATCTTTTTTATCTGTCAGTACAGAGTATATGTGTGGTTGAAATCCGCAGATTATGCGGAGCTGGCTGTTTCTGTTTAATTCTCTTAAAAGACTTGCAATAGAGTCATGGTCAAATATAAAGCTTGCTATAAAAGAATTCTACATAGCTTCTACAGACCATTCATTTCTGCCTTTTCCTCGTTTTTCTTTTAATCTTCGTATTAATTTTTCATCAGGAAGATTGTCAAAAACTTTTTGTAATCTTTCTAAATCTCCAAGATTTTCATTTTGGGTATCGTCAAACATGGAAATTTGTGTTATTATTTTCAGAGAAAAGCACTCCTTTTTAATGTGGTTTGAACACTTACATTATACACCATTATGGTTGATAAAGGGTGCTTTTCTTTTTGCTTTTATATATACAGTCATGGAAGATGGATTATTATACAGCAAATGGCGTTGGAGGCTGGGAGCCGACCATTTGTCGTATAATAGCCACTTCCATGACGTTCGGTCAAAATAAAAAGTGGTCGTTTTTTTGCATAAAATTGCATGCAGGAAAAAACGTTTATAATAAAAATGTGCTAGCACATTTTTGTGAAAAATTACCAAAAATCATAAAAATAAACATACTTTTGCAAGATTGGTAAGTGATGGAATAATTATGGTAAAAATGCTGTAATTATTGAGGGAATACAATATTGTATTAAAATAGTTTAGAAAAATATGTAAAAATCTAAAAAATAAAAAATTGTATAAAATCAACAAAAAATATAGCTTTAATAAAAGTATATTGACGTAAATAGCTAAAATGTGCTATTATTAAAGCATATTTAAAAATGTAAAATATTTTAACTGTTTATAAATGAAAGCTATTAGGTGAAATTGCTGAATATTTGGATTCAGTTAAGATATTTGAAAAGAAAGATTAAATGAGATTTTCGGGAGGAGAAGTCAAATGAGAAATAAGAAATTTTTAGCTTTGGCAATGGCAGCAGTAGTAGGAATGACATCTGCACCAGCAGTTTACAACAATGTAGTTGTAGCAGAGGCGGCAGTAGGAGATGCAACAGTAAAGAATGTTAGTATTACAGGTGGATATGGAACAGCTAACAGTGGTGATGAAGCTATGACAGGCGATTTTGAACTGGTTTATACTTTTACCAATAAAACACAGGATGCAAGTACAAATTGGTTCAACTATGGTGTTGAAGTTCATAATGGTGTTGGTGGCTTTATATCAACAAGAGCAGATAATTATGGCTGGTTAGCAAATGATTGGAACACAGATGGTTCAGTAATGTCATGGGGTGACGGTGCTGAATCATGGGATGATTTTAGAGAGGTAATGAAAGATGCATCTGTAAAAGTTACAGTAAAAAGAGAAGGAAATACTGTGACTGTTGCAAATGATATTACAGGAAATGCAGATAGCAGTAAAAAATACAATTTTGTATGCACATGTGCAATGGCAAACTTGCCTGAAACAGTATATGTTCATCTTACAGGCGAAAAGGTAGATTTATCTGATATAAAAGCAGAGTTAAAAGCAGAAGCAGAGCCTACAGTAGCACCTACTGAGGTACCGGCAGAGCCTGCTACTTCACCAGCAATTTCTACAGCACCTGCAGTTACAGAAGAACCAACAACAGCTCCAACAGAGGCACCATCAGAAGAGCCTACAGTAGCACCAACACAGGAACCAACAACAGAGCCTACAGCAGCACCGACAACAGAGCCTACAGAAACACCGGCACCTACAAAGAAACCAAGTGCTAAAAAGGCTGCAATCGTTGTTAAGAACGGAAAGAAATCTGTTTCAGCAGTTTCAGTAAAAGCTAAGAAGAGCGTTAAACTTACTGTTTCAGTAAATTCAAAAGCAAAGGTTACAGCAGCTAAACTTTCTAAGAAAGATGCAAAGATTGCAAAAGTTACATTAAAGAATAACAAGCTTACAGTTAAGGGTCTTAAGAAAGGAAAAGTAACAATCAAACTTTCAGCAAAGAAAACTTCTAAATATAAAGCAGCTACAAAATCTTTGAAGGTAACAGTAAAATAATTATTTAAAACTGCATATTGAATAAGAAAATAAACTTATTTGTGTAAACTAAAGGGGGGAGTTGACAAAAAGTAGTCAACGCCCTCTTTTTGTATAAAACTGGCATTTAAAATGCCTAAACAAAAAAGCAAGGAAAGGGAAAAGAAGGAGAGAAGTATGGCAAAATTTAAGTTTAAGAAAATTGCAGCGATAGCAATGTCGGCAGTTCTTGCAGTTACATCAGCACCAAATTTGTCGCTTGATTTTACTGCAACAGCTAAAGCAGCAGAGAGCAGTACATTTGGTTCAAATACTGTCAGTGAATTAAGTATTGACGCAGGTTTTTCGGCTAATACCGGAGATGAGACAATAAGTGGAAATTTTGATGTTCAGTACACATTCACAAACAAAACAAAGGGAAGTGATAATTGGAATAACTTTATAATAGAAGTTTTTGACAGCAATGGAGGAATAACAGACAGAGCAGATAATTATGGCTGGTTTTATGGAACTCATTTAAGTGATGGTTCAGAACATACCTGGGGTGATACAGATTTTACATGGGAAGAGTTTAAAGAATCCATGAAAGATGCAAGTGTATCAGTTGATGTGTCAAGAAGAGATAAAATAGTTACAATATCATATACGATAACAGACAATGCAGATTTATCAAAAGTATATAGTATGAAAGATACTGTTACATTTACTTCTCTTGATGATTCAGTAAGCATGCATATCACGGGAGAGCAGGTAGACCTCTCAGATATAAAGCTTGTAGACAAAACTGATGAAAGCTCAGGTTCAGGGACAGGCTCCGAGACAAAAGCATTTGGAGAAAATACAGCTGACAAGTTAAGTGTTGAAGCAGGCTTTTCTGCTAATAGTGGAAATGAGACTATAAGCGGAGATTTTGATGTTCAGTATACATTTACGAACAAAACAAAGAGCACAGAGTCAAACTGGTTTAATTTTATAATAGAAGTTTTTGACAGCAATGGAGGAATAACAGACAGAGCAGATAATTATGGCTGGTTTTATGGAACTCATTTAAGTGATGGTTCAGAACATACCTGGGGTGATACAGATTTTACATGGGAAGAGTTTAAAGAATCCATGAAAGATGCAAGTGTAGTAGTTGATGTGTCAAGAAGAGATAAAATAGTTACAATATCATATACGATAACAGACAACACAAATTCATCAAAAGTATATAAGATGAAAGATACAGTTACATTTGGTGAATTAAACGATTCAGTAAGCATGCATCTTACAGGAGAGCAGGTAGACCTTTCAAATATTAAACTTGTAGACAAAACAGACAGAGATGATGATACACCGACAACACCACAGGAAATATCAGCTTCAGATGTCACAACAAAATATAATGAATATTTCAGTGAAAGCAATAAGAAAAGTCATGTATCAGTCCATGACCCATCTGTTGTAATCGGATATACTGATGGTAAATATACAGGAGACAGAAGCCAGAGAGTATATGGAAAAGATAACGGTTCAAGACAGAAAGTATACTTTATATTTGGTTCACACAGAGCTTTTGCTTGGTCAACAGACATGCAGAACTGGACAACATTTACAAATAACATAAATGATGACACAAAATGCCAGGCTCTTTTTAAGAGTGCATTTGACTGGGCAGCAAAAGGTGACAGCAGTTATGGATGGTCAGGCAACTTATGGGCACCTGATGTTATCTGGAATGAACAGATGAATAAGTGGTGCATGTATATGAGTATCAACGGTAAATCATGGAACTCAAGCATTGTGCTTCTTACATCAGATTCACTTAACGGTGACTGGGAAAATCAGGGAACTGTAGTATATTCAGGATTTACTAAATCAGGAGTTCATGCATATACAGATACAGATTTTGCATCAGTAGTAGGTTCAGATAATGCAGATGCAGCTCTTGTAAGATTTAAATCTTCAGATACAACATGGAATTCAAGATACGGCGCACATGCAATTGACCCATGTGTTACATATGATTCTGACGGAAACCTTTGGATGAGTTATGGTTCATGGTCAGGCGGTATCTGGATATTCAAGCTTGACCCTAAGACAGGTCTTAGAGATACAGCTACAAAATACGATTATAAAGAAAATGAAACAGACCCTTATATGGGATATAAACTTGCAGGTGGTGTTTCAAGATCAGGTGAGGCATCATACATAGAGAAAATAGGTGACAAGTATTATTTATTCCTTTCATACGGCGGACTTACCGCTAAGGGCGGATATAATATGCGTGTATTCTCATCAGATGCAATCACGGGTCCATACAAGGATGTAGCAGGAAATGATGCAAGATACGGTACAGAGACAAGTGTTATCAACAAGAACGCAGGTGGTGACGGATATGGAAATACTGCTACAGGTGAGCGTCTTATGTCATATTACAACTGGCATTATCTTGATAAGGGACGTGTTGCACAGGGACATAATTCTGCAGTAGTTGATACAGACGGAAAAACATATCTTGTATATCATACACGTTTTAATGATGGTTCAGAGGGACATGAGGTGAGAGTTCATCAGTTATTTACAGCTGGAAACGGTGGTCTTGTTGCAACTCCGTTTGAATATTCAGGAGAGACATTATCAAATACTGCATACGCAGTAAAGGAAGTTGCGGGAGAATATACAGTTATCTATCATGAACCTTCAGTAAATACAACTGCACTTCAGTGCTGTGAGGAGAAATCTGTTAAATTAAATAAGGATGGCTCTGTTTCAGGTGATTATACAGGAAAATGGGAGCAGGAGTCTGATAAACCTTATGTTACTTTAACAATAGACAATGTAAAATATCAGGGTGTGTTTATTAAACAGAAGGTTGAAGGCACAAACTGTGAGACAATGTGCTTTACACTTGTAGGAAGCAATAATATTACTATCTGGGGTACAAAAGGTTATACAAACGAGCAGAAAGTTATAAAAGATGCCGGAGATTTATCATTAACTGTTCCGGAACAGTTAAATACAGACCTTGAACTTCCGGTTTCAGGAAATGAAGGCTCAACAATCAAATGGGAGTCATCAGATGAGACTGCACTTTCAAATACAGGTGAAATTCAGGCAGTTGCAAAAGATACAACAGTAACACTTACAGCAACAATTAAGAATGGTTTATATTACACAAAGAAAGAATATACAACAACAATAAAAGCAAATGCAACTTCAGACATTGATTCAGGACTTGAAGCAAATTATACATTTGAAAATGGTCTTAGAAATGAAGTAAATACAGAGCAGGTCGGAGAGGCAAAGACTCTTGAGAGCGGAACAAAACCTACAGTAGAGTATAGTTCTGACAGAGCAGGAAATGTTCTTAATCAGTATTTTGGATATGAAGCAGCAGCGACAACAAGCTATGCTGAGTTTACAAACCCACTTAAAGGAAAGACATTAAACGGTGCGACAGTATCAATGTGGGTAAACAGACAGAATGATGACGCGTGGGATGCACTTTGGAGTTTCTTTGATACGGATAATTCCGATGGAGCAGACGGAAGATTATTCTTCACACCAAATACATATCTTGGTTACAACGGAACAGTAGGCGGTACATGGCAGTGGTTTGACTGCAACAAGGCAGAAAAGCCGGTAAATAATATTCATGTAAACAGCTGGCATTATGTAACAGTATCTGTTGGAAAGGCTAACTTTGGAATTTATGTTGACGGTAAACTCGTTGTAAACAAAACAAAATATACGTTATTTGACTCAAATGACAGCTATGCAAGTCTGGCATCTAATATGCTTAAGATGATTGCATCAGCAGATAAGTTCTATCTTGGATATGGTTCATTCTGGGGTTCATCTCCGGCATATATGGACAATGTTAAAATTTACAGCCGTGCATTATCAGCAGCCGATATCGGAACATTATATAAGGCAGAAAAAGCTGATACTGCAGCAGCAAAGAATGCAGAAGAACAGAAAGAACAGGCATTGGCAGATGCAAGTATCTTGTACAAGAGTTTCAATAATGATGCAGATGCGGCAGCAGCCGGCGGATTATCAGCAAATGCAGCAGACAATCTTACACTTGCCAGTGATGGAGCAGCAGAGCACAAAAGATATTTACAGTTTGCACCGGGAAATATAAATTCAAGAAGTGCATACCTTGACTTTGGAAGTTTGACAGTGCCTGATAATTATGTTGTTGAGTTTGACAGCAAATTGACAGCAGGAAATAATCAGGAAACACAGCTTGCATTAGCTGTTTCAGAATATAGCAAGAAAAATGATATTCTTGCATCAGATTCATATTTATGGAGCTTAAATGCATTAAAGACAACAGAATGGACAATTTCAGGTGGAAGTACAGCAAAGACAACTGATACAGCGTCTGTTGATATTGCAACTGATACATGGGTACACATTAAGACAGTTATAAACAAAACTAAAAATACAATGGTTCTTACTATCACTGATGAAGCAGGAAAAGAACTTGTATCAAAGAAGTTTGAGATGGACAGCATTGCGGACATAAAAGGTTTATTTGTACTTAGCGGAAGATATAACGGAGTAACAGCATTAGATAATGTCCGTGTATATGTACCTACAGGAAAATATACTGTTAAATTAGATCCAAATTATACAACAGATACAATGACTGCAACATCACAGGAATATGCAGTCGGAGAAACAGGTAAACTTCCGAAAAATACATTTACACGCGAAAACTACGATTTCCTTGGATGGTCAACAACACCGGGAGGAGCTGTTGAATATAAAGATGAACAGGAAATTAAAGACCTTGCACAGGATGCGGGAGTTGCAATATTGTATGCTGTATGGAAAGAGTATTCATACACTATTATTTATAATCCTAGTGGTACAGATGGTGAAGAGATGACACAGATTGTAAAACTTGGTCAGAAATTCAATCTCTATGAAAATCCATACACAAGAGCAGTGTACACATTTGAAGGATGGCTCGACAAAACAAATGGTGATAAGATATATTCAAATGGACAGACAATATCTACTGACCTTGCAGCTAAGGGAGAAACGATTACATTGTATGCCGTATGGAAATCTAGTTCTTCATCATCATCTTCAGGTGGTTCATCAACAACACCGACAGCTACACCAACGGTAAAACCAACGGCAACAGCAGCACCTACAACAGAGCCGACAACAGCTCCGTCTTCAGAACCGGTAAAACCAACGGCAGAGCCAACAGTAGCACCTACAGCGGAGCCGACAACAGTACCTACTACTGAACCAACAGTAGAACCAACAACAAAGCCAACTACAGCACCAACAGTAAAACCAACAACAAAGCCAACACTCAAGAATGCATCAATTACTGTTAAAAAAGGAAAGAAAAAAGTTTCAACAGTAACTGTAAAGAAGAAAAAGACAGTGACAATTACTGTTTCAGCAAATTCAGGAGCAAAGGTTTACTTCAATAAGCTTTCAAAAGCTAATGCAAAGAAAGTTAAAGTTACATTGAAGAATAAAAAGCTTACGATAAAAGGTTTGAAGAAAGGTACAGTAAAGGTTAAATTGCTTGCTAAGAAGACGTCAAAATATAAGGCAGCTTCAAAGACAATCAAAATAAAAGTTAAATAATATACACTTTAGATGTATAAGGCGGGGAACTAAAATTAAGCTTGGTTCCCCGTTGTTTTTTTAGATAATGTTTGGAAATGCCGGATTAAAAGTAATGAAACTGGACTTTATATATGGTATATGCTAAACTACAATAGTAGTTTTTTGTGACAGGGGGTGCGTTTGTGCTTAGAAAACCATCTGCAAGAAGAGCTCTTGCTTCGTATATAGATAGTCAGGAAAGAGTAGATATAAAGGTTTTTATAATCTTACTGATGTTAAACATTTTTGGGATAATTATGATATACAGTGCATCAAGTTACAGATGCAGTCTCAGCCATAAATATAATTATGATAATATGTATTTTGCAAAAAAGCAGATTGAGTATGTCATACTTAGTTTTATTGGCATGCTTATATTGAGGGTTTGCAATTATAACAATTTTAATATACTTAATTTTTCTAAAATACCTTTATTAAAGAAGATAAAAGGACTTAAAAATGTAAAATTATCGATGTCATGGTTTATCTATCTGTTATCGATATGTATGACGCTGACGTTATATACACCGCTCGCAGTTTCGGCAAAGGGTGCGGTGAGATGGATAAAAATAGGTTCGATGTCATTGCAGGTTGCGGAAGTTTCAAAAATTCTTATAATACTTTGGATAGGAACAAGGATATCGAGATATACAAAGAACAAAAGCAGATACAGAATATTATGGTTTATATGGCTTCCGGCAGGAGCATCTGCATTGTTCCTCTGTGCCAAAAGTTCTAACCTGTCAACCTTGATTATACTTTGTGGCATTATTTTTGGTATGACTATAATAATGACACCGTTTAACAAGACGCATATAGCGGTATTCGCGGCAGCAGCGGGCGGTGTTGCAGTTGTGATAAATCACATTTACAGCATTATAAATTCAAACACTGCTTTTAAGGATTTCAGATACGGCAGAATAGGAGCATGGCTTGCACCCGAGAAGTTTTCGAGTGATGAGAGTTATCAGTCACTTCAGTCATTATATGCAGTTGCCTCAGGCGGATTTTCGGGAAAAGGACTTGGAAATAGTGTGCAGAAGCTTTCAAGAATACCGGAAGCGCAGAATGATATGATATTTGCCGTAATATGTGAGGAACTTGGAATATTAGGTGCATTTATAATGCTTGGTATGTTTCTGTATCTTATTTTCCAGCTCTTTAAGATTGCCAGCAGAGCAGAAACCATATTTGGCAGAGCTGTTGTAACGGGAATAGCAATACATATTTCTTTACAGGTTATAGTAAATATATTTGTAGTGCTGATGATTTTTCCAAATACAGGTGTATCACTGCCGTTTATAAGTTATGGAGGTTCAGCGGTTATATTTACAATGGCTGAGATGGGCATAGCACTGTCAGTTGACAGAGAGCATTTCAGAGCCAAAGTTGAAAGAAAAGCGAAGCAGATTATAGAGGAGAAAGAACTTCCGGGATATTAGGAACAAAATATCCGAAATCAAACAAAATGTTCAGGATGTATATAAGACAAAATTAGGGTTGCGCACCCAAAAGAAATATGATAAAGTTAATCTAGTTATATAACTGACGGAAGTGGAAGTGACCACAGGGAGTATAACAGTTTGACAGCCGACCGTCTGGGCAGAAAAGTCCGGGATAGTGTCGGTTTTTTCTTTGTCAAAATTTAATAGTTTGACAAAAGATGTTTTGTTAAACTTCTATTATCTTTTTATTTACGAAAGGAGATTATCCAATGAACGAAATTCAGTTAAAGTATGGATGTAACCCAAATCAGAAACCAGCAAGAGTATTTATGAAGGATGGAAGTGACCTTCCTTTTGAGGTATTAAATGGAAATCCGGGATATATAAATCTTTTGGATGCATTTAACAGCTGGCAGCTTGTTAAGGAAGTAAAAGAGGCTACAGGTCACGTTGCGGCAGCTTCTTTTAAACATGTAAGTCCGGCAGGAGCTGCTATAGATGTTCCACTTACAGATACTATGAAAAAAGTTTATTTTGTAGATGATGATATTGAACTTACTCCTATGGCCACAGCTTATATCAGAGCAAGAGGTGCAGACAGAATGTCATCATTTGGAGATTTTGTTGCACTTTCAGATGAGTGTGATGTTGCGACAGCAAAGTATCTTAAGACACTTGTATCTGACGGTATTATTGCACCTTCATATTCGGATGAGGCTCTTGAAATTCTTAAAGGAAAGAAACGTGGAAATTATTGTGTTATTAAGATTGACCCTGATTATGAAGCAGCACCGCTTGAGACAAAAGATGTATTCGGAATTACATTTGAGCAGGGGCACAATACAGTAAAGACAACAAAAGAGCTTTTTGAAAATATTGTAACTGAAAAGAAAGAGCTTTCAGAAGATGCACTTAACGATATGATAATTGCAAACATCGTACTTAAATATACACAGTCAAATTCAGTATGTTATGTAAAAGACGGTCAGGCAATCGGAATCGGAGCAGGCCAGCAGTCACGTATTCACTGTACAAGACTTGCTGGTGATAAGGCTGATAAGTGGTTCCTCCGTCAGTCTCCAAAGGCACTTAATCTTCCGTTCAAGGATGACATCAGAAAGCCTGACAGAGATAATACTATTGACGTATATCTTTCAGATGATTATCAGGATGTTCTTGCTGATGGAAAATGGGAACAGTTCTTTACTGAAAAGCCTGAACCGATGACAAGAGAGGAGCGTGCAGAGTGGATTAAAAATCTTGATGGAGTTACACTTGGTTCAGATGCGTTTATTCCATTTAGCGACAATATTGAGCGTGCAAACAGGAGTGGAGTTAAATATGTGGCACAGGCAGGCGGTTCAAAGAATGATCAGGCGGTTATAGATGCATGTAACGAATTTGGAATACTTATGGCATTTACAGGTCTCAGACTTTTCCACCACTAAAATAAAATAGTATATCGGAGGTTTTTATGGAAAAATTATCTTTAAAAAATGAATTAACATCAAACGCATATCCGGGTCGTGGCATTGTTGTAGGAAAGACTGCTGACGGAAAACATGCAGCTATTGCATATTTTATCATGGGCAGAAGTGAAAACAGCAGAAACAGGGTATTTGTAACAGACGGTGACGGAATCCGTACACAGGCATTTGATCCTTCAAAACTTACAGACCCAAGTCTTATAATATATGCACCTGTCCGTGTCCTCGGCAATGACACAATAGTGACAAACGGTGACCAGACAGATACTGTATATGATCTTATGCAGGATGGCTCAACTTTTGAGCAGTCACTTTGTACAAGAGAGTTTGAGCCGGATGAGCCAAACTTCACACCTAGAATTTCAGCTATTCTTCATGTTGAGGATGGTGGATTTGATTATTCAATGTCTATTCTTAAGAGTAACAACGGAAATCCGGATTGCTGTAACAGATATACATTTGATTATGAGAATCCGATAGCAGGTGAGGGAAGATTTATTCATACATATATGCATGACGGAAATCCGCTCCTAAGTTTTGAGGGAGAGCCTAAACTTGTTAATATACCAAATGATATGGATGAATTTGGAGAACTTGTATGGAACAGTTTGAATGCTGATAACAAGGTATCGCTTTTTATCAGATTTATAAATATTGAAGACGGAACATTTGAAAGCAAAATTTACAATAAGAATGCGTAAAGCAGAGAAACTTATTGTCAGGATAGGATGTTCATAAAAAAGCATATGTAAATAGAAGAGATTGATATAAACTTTTCAGCGAATGGCAAAGGAGGCGGTTGGCACTTTGTTTCAGTTGGTGCATAGCAGTTTAGTGGCAGGAAAGTTTATATCAATTTTTGCGTTAAATAACCACAATGAAATTTTTTATCGTTGTAAAGTTCTTTCATGTTTTGTTTTTTGGTGGTATAGTGATATAAACTACACAACAAGGAGGCACCGCCATGGATATCGAAGAAAACATAAGATTATTTCAACAGTACCAAAAAAGCAACAAACTTGAGAAGGCATCGGAAATAGCTGATGAGATAGCTAAAGAGCTTAAAGCAGATGACAAAAGGGTTTTATGTGCAAATCACATTTTGGAATTTTATCTTTTTGAGTATTATTTTAAGACAAGAGATTATGAGGCAGTCAGATATCCGGTGCATCAAATGTATCATTCCCTTGCAAAAAAATATATGGAGAGAATGCATTTTGATAAAGCATATGAAAAGCTTGTAAAGGCGGCAGAATGGAATGCCGTGGATATGGATATATACTGGGAAAAAACTGAATGTTTAAAGCAGCTCGGTGAACTTAAAAAACTTAAAGAGACAACAAAGGAACTTCATAAATTTATATATACGAGAGCAGACATTGCTCATTTTTACAGAAATATAGGGTATTATTATGTAGAGAAGAAAGAACCAGAGAAAGCCATGGTGCTTTACACATACAGCAACATGTTCAGCCACAGCAAAACGGCTGATAGTGAACTAAACTTTTTGGAAACGGCACTTGAAAGAGAGTGCCCTGAGTATACAGTGGATAAAATTCAGAAAGAGATAAGAAAATTAAAACTGCCGGATGGAATATCAGAGACAACGCTCACTATCATTCTTAGGGCGGGACAACTTGAGCTTGAGCAGGGTGATAAGACTTCGGGAGTTGAATGCATGGAACTTTTATATCAGGTAACAGGTGATGAGCATATAAGAAAGATTATCGAGGCAGAATCATGACAGGAGTATTATTTGAGGGTGGTTCATTCAGACCGGTTTTCAGTTGCGGCATTATGGATGCATTGCTTGAAGAAGGCATAATGTTTCCGTATTGTATAGGAGTGTCGGCAGGGGCAGCAGATGCAGCGTCATATATATCAAGGCAGCCGGAGCGAAATATCAGAATACTTGAAAAATATCGAAATGATAAACGCTATTTGAGCAAGAGAAATTTTTTGAAGGAAAGAAGTATTTTCGGACTGGATTTTGTATTTAGGGAGATACCAAATAAACTTGATGTATTTGATATGAAAACATTCAAAGAATATGATGGCAGGTTTGTTATTGTAACTACAGATGCAAAAACAGGAAAAGTGCATTATTTTGACCAGAAAGATGTAGATGAGACGTTTGAGGTCTTTTGTGCCACATGTGCACTTCCGGGAGCGTGTCCTCCGGCGAAGATAAACGGAAGAAAATATTATGACGGAGGATTGTCAAATCCAATTCCGATAGACAAATGTCTTGAGGACGGATGCGATAAAATGCTTATAGTTCTTACACAGCCCGAGGGATTTATAAAAACGCCTAGAAAATCGGAAAAAAATATGGCTAAAATAATGAAGTTAAAATATCCGGCAATTGCGGAAGAACTATTGAAAAGATGTGACAAATATAACGAGTCGGTACGATTGTGTGAAAAGCTTGAAAAAACAGGAAAAGCAGTTATACTAAGACCAAAATATAAATTAAACAGTCTTGAAAGCGATACGGGTAAGTTAAGGCAGACGTATGAGATGGGCAAAGAGATTGCAAAAGAAAATATGGATAAGATAAAATTCTTATGCGAAAAATGATTTGATTTTTATAAGAAATAGTATATAATAAAACTGATTGAGAGTAGTTTTGCCTGAAAAGTCCTGAGTTATGGGCTTTAGGTAATTAAAGTTCCTGTATCAAATCAGGGACAAGTCTAAAGATGGAGGATTTTAAAATGAGTAGATTAGTTTCAGCAAAAGAAATGCTTACAAAAGCTAAAGCCGGTAAGTATGCAGTAGGTCAGTTCAACATCAACAACTTAGAGTGGACAAAGTCTATTTTACAGACAGCAGAGGAATTACAGTCACCTGTTATCCTTGGTGTATCTGAGGGTGCAGGAAAGTATATGTGTGGTTATAAAACAATCGTTGGTATGGTAGAGGGAATGCTTGAAGAGTTAAATATCACTGTTCCTGTAGCACTTCACCTTGACCACGGTTCATTTGAAGGTGCAAAAGCTTGTATCAATGCAGGATTTTCTTCAATCATGTTTGATGGATCAAGCCTTCCAATCGAAGAGAACGTTCAGAAGACAACAGAGTTAGTAAATACATGTAATATTCTTGGTCTTTCTCTTGAAGCAGAAGTAGGTTCTATAGGTGGAGAAGAAGACGGAGTTATCGGTGCCGGTGAGTGTGCAGACCCTGATGAGTGTAAAAAGGTTGCAGACCTCGGTGTTACAATGCTTGCAGCAGGTATCGGAAACATTCACGGTAAATATCCTGAAAACTGGGCAGGACTCAGCTTTGAGACACTTGATGCCATTCAGGCTAAGACAGGAGATATGCCACTTGTTCTTCATGGTGGTACAGGAATCCCTGCTGATATGATTAAGAAAGCTATTTCACTTGGTGTTGCAAAGATTAATGTAAATACAGAGTGCCAGTTAGCATTCCAGGAAGCTACACGTAAATACATCGAAGCAGGCAAGGACTTAGAAGGAAAGGGATTTGACCCTCGTAAACTTCTTGCTCCTGGTGCTGAGGCAATCAAAGCAACTGTTAAAGAGAAGATGGAACTCTTCGGATCAGTTGGAAAAGCTAAATAAAGCAATCCGCGAGGACAAAACAAAGTATTATCTGACAGCTTTGCAGCATTTATTGTTGCAAAGTTGTTTTTCCTTTATAAAGATTATAAAATTTTGATTATGGAAACTTAAACTTTTTTAAAACTATAATGCCAGGAAGGAGAGTTTATATGACTAAAAATGAATTTTTATCCATACTTAGGGATAGCTTGGCGGGAAATGTACCTTCTGACGTTATCAATGAAAATATAAGTTATTATAAAGACTATATTGAAAATAATGATAAAACGGAAAGTCAGGTTCTTGAAGAACTTGGAGATCCGAGACTTATTGCAAGAACCATTATAGACAGTTTTGTTGCCGAAAAAGGACCTATGGCAGATTTTTATACAAAGCAGGCAAGGGAAGAGTATCGTGGAGACGACAGTTATACTTCATCATACGATGATAGTGACAATTACGATAAAGGGTATCATAATTTTTCGTTAAAATGGTATGACAAATTGCTGGGAATAATAATAATTGTTGTTGTGGCTATGCTGGTTTTGGCATTAGGTGCAGTAGCAGTTGGAATTTTCTTTAGGATAATTCTTCCTCTTATAGTTATTTATTTTATAGTTAAGTTTATTATGGAGAGGTTGACATAGATGCGTATTGAGTGTTAATATCCTTAGTGCATATAAAGTGGGCGATACACGGAAAAAGGAAAAAGAATGGAGTAACTATGTATAAAATATTATGTAAGGACGGCAGTGCTAAAAGAGGTCGTCTTGAAACGGTACATGGAACTATAGAAACACCTGTATTTATGAATGTTGCGACAGTTGGCGCAATGAAAGGTGCTGTATCAACTGAGGATTTGCAGAACTTAAAAACACAGGTTGTTCTTAGCAATACTTATCATCTTCATGTCAGACCGGGTGATGAAATAGTCAAAAAGATGGGTGGTATTCATAAATTTATGGTATGGGACAAACCTATTCTTACAGATTCAGGCGGATTTCAGGTTTTTTCACTTGCAGGACTAAGAAAGATAAAAGAAGAAGGAGTTTATTTCAATTCTCATATAGATGGAAGAAAAATATTTATGGGACCTGAACAGAGCATGAAGATTCAGTCAAATATTGCTTCTACAATTGCAATGGCATTTGATGAATGTCCGCCGCATCCTGCTACGAGACAGTATATGCAGAATTCTGTTGACAGGACTACAAGATGGCTTGAGAGATGCAAAAATGAAATGGACAGACTTAATTCCCTTGATACTACTATAAATAAATCGCAGCTTCTTTTTGGAATCAATCAGGGCGGAATTTTTGAAGATATAAGAGTAGAACATGCAAAGAGAATATCGGAGTTAAATCTTGACGGTTATGCACTTGGAGGACTTGCCGTAGGTGAAAGTCATGCAGAAATGTATGATATTATTGAAAAAACAGTACCGTATCTGCCCGAAGATAAACCTACATATTTGATGGGAGTTGGAACTCCGGCAAATATATTGGAAGCAGTAGAACGTGGTGTTGACTTTTTCGATTGTGTATATCCGGCAAGAAACGGCCGTCACGGTCATGCGTATACAAATCATGGAAAGATGAATCTCATGAATAAAAAATATGAGCTTGATGACCGACCTTTAGATGAAACATGTGATTGTCCGACATGCCGCAAATATAGCAGAGCATATATAAGACACCTTTTGAAGGCGAAAGAAATGCTTGGACTGAGACTTATGGTAACTCATAATCTTTATTTCTATAACAATATGATGGAAGAAATTCGTGACGCCATTGAAAAAGGGTGTTTTAAAGAATATAAAAAGAAGAAATTAGAACAGCTTGAGGAGGAAGCAAAATGAATTTGACTACAATATTGGCAACAAAAGCAGGCGGAACACAGGGTATAATAAGCATGGTTGTAATTTATGCAGCTATCATTGCAATCTTCTGGTTCTTTGCTATCAGACCACAGAAGAAACAGCAGAAAGAGCATGATGCACTTGTATCTACACTTGCAGTA
Source organism: Butyribacter sp. (assembly GCF_056818865.1). Classification (NCBI taxonomy): domain Bacteria; kingdom Bacillati; phylum Bacillota; class Clostridia; order Lachnospirales; family Lachnospiraceae; genus Butyribacter; species Butyribacter sp. The sequence continues at coordinate 88,778 of NZ_DBLYGC010000004.1, read as the reverse complement.
GGAGACAGCATACTTACAACAAGCGGATTTTTCGGTGTTGTAATAGATATTATGGACGAAGTTGTTATAGTTGAATTTGGAAACAATAAGAACTGCCGTATCCCAATGAAAAAAGAAAATATCGTTGAGATAGACAAGCAGGAAGAAGAAATTAAGACAACAAAGAAATAAAATTCTTTGAAATAAATTTCTTTAAGTTGAAAATATCTAAAATAATCTTAATAATAAAAAGCTGTAGCGTATCAAAGTGTCTACAGCTTTTTTGTTATATCTTTTTATGAATGTTTTTCAGCAAAATCCAAAACTTTTTTTGTAAATTCAGACGGTTTTGCTGCTTTGGCAATATTGATAAGGTACTCAAAAGGAACACTTAAAGTTCCGCGGCCTGTACCCATATCGATTGCCGGCTTGTTGGTACCGTGGAAATCTGAACCTCCACTTGGGAGCAGCTCGTATTTATTGCAGAGTTTTCTGACATAAGCTTCATCCTGAGTAGTGTGGTTTGAATATTTTGCCTCCATACCTTTCAGACCGGCGGCTTTGAGTCTTTTGATAAGGGCTTCAAGCTCCTTTTCTTCGAGTTTATAGTGGAGGGGATGTGCAAGTATTGGAACACCGCCTGATTCGAGGATAAGTTCAATACCTTCTTCAGGAGTTATATATTTTCTTGGAACATAGTAAGGACAATGTATATCAAGATATTTATCAAAAGCCTCGGCAGTGTTTTTGACTACACCGTGGTTAATGAGCCATCTTGCGAAATGTGCTCTGGTGATTACGGTGTCTGGATTTCCTTCCTGGAGTTCCTCGTAAGTCATATTTATTGAAGCTGCCCGGAATTTGGCAACCATTTCTTTGTTTCTCTCAACTCTTCTTTCAACCAGAAGATTAGAGATTTTTGTAAATGCAGGATTTTTGTAATCAATAAAAAGTCCTACTATATGAATGTCTCCATCTTTATAACCGACCGAAAGTTCAGTTCCCGGGACAAATAAAACGGGAGCATTCTGCTCTTTTACGGCAGCAGCGGCACTTTCTATGCCGCCGACAGCATCATGGTCAGTAAGTGCAAATGCAGTGAGACCTTTTTCAACTGCTTTTTTAACAAGTTCTTCAGGTGAAAATGTTCCGTCGGAGAAAGTTGAATGTGTATGTAAATCTACGGTTCCGTTTGTATTGTTCATTTATAACCTCTTTTCTGCATACATTTTAATAATAAAGTTATGTTGCTGTTATTTTTTCTTTTTATGAATCTTAACATAAAATTGTGACAAAATGAATAGATATTGAAAAAAAGGGGTTTTATCAAAGTGGAAAAAGTGATTAAAAATATTGTTATTATTCTTTTGACACAAATTATTCTTACGACAGTGATATTATTTGTGTCATCGGGAATAATATGGAAGTATGCTTATGATGAAAAAGCGATAAGTGCAGTTGTGACAGGGACATATATTGTCGTAAATATTCTGGGTGGAATAATAGCGGGAAAGTTGTTTAAGAAAAATAAATTCTTGTGGGGACTTGCGGCAGGAGTTATATATTTTTCGGTATTGCTGTTATTTGGAATCGTTATATTTAAAACAGGAACCCCAGGGATAAATGTTGTCGGAAATGCTCTTATATGTGCTGTATCGGGAATGACAGGAGGGATGTTTGGGGCAGGTACTCACAAACAGACATGATAAGCAAAACTTAATAGAAATGTAATCACATATTATGAAAAGTGTGTTATTATGAATTACGAAATATATGAGTGGAGGCAGGGAACTTTATGAAACAAAATGATGAAATGAGAAGAGGAAGTTACAGGGACAGGGAGATGAGGAGCAGAAGACGCAGGGAGCGTGAACTCAGAAAAACAAAAATGATACTTATAAATGCTGCTATTGCGCTTGTTGTTATTCTTATTGTGTTTGTTGTTGCCATTATAAAATTAAATGGAAAAAATAATTCAGGTATAAAAAATTATTCGGATAAAAATGTAAGTCAAAAGAGCAGTGAAAAAAATAAAGGAAAAAAGGACACAGCCAAAAAAAGTAAGCCTACCGCTGCACCGACTGCCACGGTGAAAGAAGATAATTCCATGGGAAGCGGCAGCAAGAAATGGATAAGAAAAAATCTTGATAAGAATAAACCTATGATTGCCTTGACTTTTGATGACGGACCTTATACTCCTGTTACAAGCAAAATATTAAGAGTTTTGAAAAAATATGATTCGAGAGCAACATTTTTTGTTGTCGGAAACAGAGTTAATGCTTACAGTAAAGTTCTAAAGGCATCGTACAATATGGGAAATCAGATAGCGAGTCACACTTTTGACCATGAGGATTTAAGTAAAATGACAAAGAAACAGTTATCTGCAGAGATGACGAAAACAAATAATGCGCTGCAGTCGGTTATAGGATGTCATGCTACACTTGTAAGACCGCCTTATGGAAATATAAGCGATGTGATGCGCAAAAACATTAAAATCCCGATGATGTATTGGAGTATTGATACTGATGACTGGAAGTGGAGAAATGCAGCGAAGGTTTTGGCTGAGTGTAAAAATGTAAAAGACGGTGATATAATTCTGATGCATGATTTGTATCCGAGCACAGCAGAAGCGGTGAAAAAATTGGTACCACGGCTTAAAAAGAAAGGTTATGAACTTGTCACGGTAGATGAAATGTTTTATTACAAGGGCATAAAAGCTGAAGCAGGAAAGGTATATGCTAGCGGCAGACAATAGCAAAGATATTGTCAGGTTAAAAAGTTTTAAGAAAAAGTAAAAAAATTTGCATTCATGTTGTTCTCTATGTTATAATGCAATTTAGCGTGGCTTATTGTACGGTAAACCGCGAAATCATGTTATAAGTATTAAGTTAAAGGAGAAAAAACAGCATGAAGGACAAGAAAAAAGGATTATTGCATTTACTCATAATAATAGCAGTAATCGGACTCTGTGCTTATACAACATTAGTTGGTATCACTAGTGCACATAAGGGCAGTGCCAAAAACATTAAACTTGGTTTGGACTTAGCTGGTGGTGTAAGTATTACTTATGAGGCGACTAAGGGCAATCCAACAGCAACAGAGATGAAAGATACCATTCAGATGATGCAGCAGCGTGCTGAAGTTTACAGTACAGAATCTTCGGTAGTACAGGTTGGAGATGACCGTATCGAAATCGATATACCTGGTGTTGAGAATGCTGATGACGTTCTTAAATCACTCGGTAAAGAGGGTTCACTCGATTTTGTAGCAGAAGATGACATGTCATTTGATAAAAACAACAATCCTAAGTATACAAAGACAGTATGTACAGGAAAGCATATTAAAAAGGCAGAAGCCGGTACACAGCAGGATGAGGTTACAAAAAACAAGGAATATGTTGTACAGCTTACATTCAATGCTAAGGGTACAAAGTTATTTGCAAATGCAACAGCAGAAGCATATCCTTCTAAAAAGAAAATCTATATCGTATATGACGGAAAAGTTCTTTCAGCACCAAATGTTCAGGCTGAGATTACAGATGGAAAAGCCGTTATCTCAGGAAGTTTTGATACTTATGAATCAGCAGAAGAACTTGCGTCAATGATTCGTATAGGTGCACTTCCGGTAGAACTTAAAGAAATTCAGTCACAGGTAGTTGGGGCACAGCTTGGTCAGGATGCTATTCAGACAAGTTTACTCGCAGGTGCGATAGGATTTGCACTTGTAGTTATATTTATGCTTATATTCTATAGACTTCCTGGAGTTGCAGCATCTATAGCACTTGTATTCTATCTTGGGTTAATGCTTGTAGCACTCAATGGATTGAATATAACACTGACACTTCCGGGTGTGGCAGGTATTATATTGAACATAGGTATGGCGGTAGATGCCAATGTTATTATATTTACCCGTATTAAGGAAGAACTTGCGAAAGGCAAGTCGGTTCAGACAAGTATTAAACTTGGTTTTGAGAAAGCACTTTCTGCCATCATTGATGGTAACGTGACAACTCTTATCGCAGCATTTGTACTTTATATAAAAGGTTCAGGAACAATCAGAGGTTTTGCAACAACACTTGCACTTGGTATTATCCTTTCAATGTTCACGGCCCTTTATGTTACAAAGTATATCCTTAAAGCTATGTATTCTCTCGGTGTTGACGATGTCAAATACTTTGGTGTTGAGAAACCGAGAAGACAGATTAAATTTGTACAGAACAGAGTTAAATTCTTTGTTATCTCAGGGGTGCTTATCCTCGCTTGTGTAGTTTGCCTTATTGTTAATAAAGCTGCTTCAGGAAACATTCTTAATTATGGACTTGACTTCCTTGGTGGAACAACATATGATATTCCATTTGGAAAAGATACAAAAATTGATGCAAGTCTTAAGAAAGAAGTTGAATCTATTTTTGCGAAGAACAGCAGCTCAAGTGATATTGTTATCTCTGAGGTTGCAGGTTCAAATGAACTTAATGTCAAGACAGTTGAACTTACTGAGACACAGAGAGCAAATGTTACCGATGAACTTGCAAAGAAATACAATATAAAAGAAAGCAACATTCAGATACAGAGTATCAGTGCTTCAGTATCAGGAGAGATGAAACGTGATGCCGTACTTGCTGTAATTATAGCTGCAATCTGTATGCTTATCTATATTTGGTTCAGATTTAAAGATGTTGTATTTGCGGGAAGTGCTGTGCTTGCATTGCTTCATGATGTAATTGTAGTTCTTTTGGTATATGCTGCAGCAAGAATTTCAGTAGGTAACACATTCATTGCTTGTATGCTTACAATAGTAGGTTATTCAATAAATGCAACAATCGTAATATTCGACCGTATCCGTGAGAATATGGGCGGACGTTCATCAATTAGTGAAGAAAGAATGACAGAAATTGTAAATGACAGTATAACTCAGACATTGACAAGAAGTATAAATACATCACTTACAACATTCTTCATGGTATTCATGCTTGCAATTCTTGGAGTAGAATCAGTAAGAGAATTTGCTATACCACTTCTTGCAGGTATCATATGTGGTGCATATTCATCAGTATGTATAACAGGTACACTTTGGTATACAATCAAAAAAGCAACACATAATAAAACAGGAAAAGCAGTCAAAAAGACTAAATAAGTTTTTAGAATTTATTGTTAAAAAAACAGCAGGATGTCTAAAAAAGACATTCTGCTGTTTTTTTAACTGCGTTTACAGACAAATGAGACCCATTCACCCAGGGTATTTCGTTCAATAATCTCAAAATTGTTTTTAAGAAGTGCATTTTCAACCAGGTCTGCTTTATCAGCAAGTATTCCCGATGAGATAAAAAGCCCTCCCGGTTTTATGAAGTCAGCAATACAGTCAGAAAGAGGAATGATAACATCGGCAAGTATATTTGCAACTGCAATGTCAACGGGGTCTTTCAATTCACTACGCACATTCTCAGTATCTTCAAGTATATTTAAATGAGCTGCTTTTATGCGGTTTTCACCTATATTATTTAATTTTGCATTTTCAACAGCGGCCTCGACAGCATATGGGTCTATATCAAGACAGAAAGCAGATTTTGCCCCACATAACAGTGAGCAGATTGCAAGTATTCCACTGCCGCATCCTGCATCAAGGAGTGTTGTTTCGGGATTGATATATTTTCTGAGAGATAAAAGGCAAAGTTTTGTTGTTTCATGCGTACCTGTTCCGAAAGCGGAACCAGGGTCTATCTGCATGATTATGTCGTTTTCAGAAGCATCCTCAGGGATTTCCTCCCATGTAGGTTTTATGATAATATCATCGGCAACCCTGAATGCCTTAAAATTATCTTTCCACTTGTCTTTCCACTGACTGTCATCTTCAATGGAATAATTTATCTGTGGCATTTTTATATGTGTAAATTTTTTAATTTTTTTGATTTTCTTTTTTAATCTTTTTATGAGAACTTCGGGTTCTAAAACTTCTTTATTTTCATCTGTCAGATTTTCATCTCTTATGGAAGAACCGGTACTGAAAAAATCAGGTTTTTCTTCGCCGGGAACTTCTGTATAAAAAGTGAGAATGGAACTTCCGTCATCAACGCCCATGTCCGCAGGAATGTCGGTATACATCTGCTTTTCCTCTTTTTCGGTAAGAGGAACATGGTCTGTTATCTCATATCCATCTATACCCATAGAACATAGAATGTTTCCTATTATGGGAGCATCATGTGTATTTGTATGTAATTCATATTTGAGCCAGTTCATAAGTGAAATCCTTTCGTGTTTTTTGATAATATTATAATACTATCATAGATATTTTGAAATGTCTCCTAAAAATGATAATTGTATATGTTTGGACGGTTTAGTATAATAAATATGTGAAAGAATATTTAAAACAGCAGGAGATTTCCGATGAAACAGTGGATGTATAAAAAATGTAATGCCGATACTGCGGCTATTGCAAAAAGATATAATATTTCAGGAGTATTTGCCAGAGTCCTCGTAAACAGGGGGCTTTATACATGGAAAGATATGGATGCATATTTATTTCCGGACATGGAAAAAATGTATAAACCCGGACTTATGAAAGATGTTACAAAAGCGGCAGAGATTTTGATGGATGCGATAAAAAATAATGTGAAGATAAGGGTTATAGGGGACTATGATGTTGACGGAGTTATGTCATCTTATATTTTATACAGAGGGATTGTGATGCTTGGGGGAGAAGTCTCATGCCGTATTCCGCACAGAGTAAAAGATGGATATGGTATTCGTGATTATATGGTTGATGAGGCAAAAGAGGACGGAATTGGTCTTATCATTACATGTGATAATGGAATATCGGCGGTGAGTGCTGCAAGCAGGGCAAAGGAACTGGGGATTACATATATTCTGACAGACCATCATGAAGTTCCTGACAATGACGGAACGGAGATAATTCCGGACGCCGACGCAGTTGTAAATCCAAAACAGAAAGCTTGTGAATATCCGTATAATATGCTTTGTGGTGCTGGTGTTGTTTATAAACTTATGAGTTATATTTTTGAGAAAAAAAATGATAAGTCATATATAAACGAACTTCTTCCTTTTGCGGCAATTGCGACGGTATGCGATGTTGTTCCGCTTGCCGATGAAAATCGTATTATTGTAAGCAACGGTTTAAAAATATTGAATGACACACCACATCTGAAAAATTTGGGGATGCGGAAAATGTTGGAAATCCTTGAATTATCAGAGCATGTCAGGTCAGGCGATTTGGGATTTCGGATAGGACCGTGCATAAATGCAGCGGGCAGACTTGATGATGCCGCATTGGGATTAAAGATGCTCACAACGACAGATGAAAGGGAAGTTGTAAAACTTGTAAATGAACTTATAACACTCAATGAGGAAAGAAAGGAACTTACTGCACAGGCTACAAATAATGCGATAGCTCAGATTGAGGAAATGAAAGCTCTTGAAAAACCGGTGCTTGTAATATACCTGAAAGATTGTCATGAGAGTGTTGCGGGGATAGTTGCAGGGCGGATAAGAGAGAAATATTACAGACCGGCATATGTGCTTACTGACGGAGAAAAAGGACTTAAAGGCTCAGGACGTTCAATCCCCGGGTATCATATGCAGCAGGCTTTGCAGAATTGTCAGGAAATTTTGACGGAATTTGGAGGTCATGCATTGGCGGCGGGATTTTCGCTGCCAAAAGAAAATCTTGATAAATTTAGGGATGCTTTAAATGAGCAATGTAATCTTACTGACGAGGAACTTGTTGAGAAAATAAGTTTTGATATGGAACTTGAATTATTGGAAGCAACAAAAAATCTTGTAGAACAATTACATTATATGGAACCTTTTGGAGAGTCAAACGACAGTGCCATATTTGCAAGAGGAAAACTTAAAATAAAATCAATGTATCTGTGTGGAAAGGAAAATCAGATAGCAAAACTAAAACTTGAAGACGAGGGTCTGCTTTATGAAGCGGTAGATTTTCATGCAGATAACTGTCTTTCACGTGTGATAGAAGAAAAATACGGCAAAGATGAGTGGGAGCAGATGAAACAGGGAAAATACGGGCAGCAGATAAGTATATTGTATCAGCCGGAGATAAATAACTGGAGTGGAAATGTTCAGATGAAAATAATTGATTGTATGTAAAATAGATTTTGTTTTCATTATCTGCTGTTTACTTATTGCTGTTTTAGCTAGATAATGATATTATAATGCAAGTGGGCAAAATAGCTTTTGACTACAACATCTTATTATATATATAATAATTACAGGGGGGTAAGTATGTCAGATTTATCAGCATTATCGTCTATTTCAGGACTTAGCGGTTTAAGTGAGAGAGATTCATATTATCAGTATCTTATAAATAACAATTCGACAAGTACGATGTTAAACGCATTGTCAGGTGATTCAAGTGACAGTGACAGTAGCGGATTATCGGGGATTTCAAATCTTTTGAGTCAGGCATCAGGACTTACAGGTACATCATCGCTTACGGGATTATCGTCATTAGTTGGAAATTCATCAACAGACAGTGATGGTTCGTCGCTTAGTGCACTTACAAGTTTTTCTCAGATATTAAAGACATATCTTTCTTCTGAACAGACAGAAGCGGCAAATATGGCTGAAAATATGTCAAATGCACTTGAAGAGGCTGACACCAACGGTGAAGATAAAGCTTCTGTTACATATAAAACAGTTCAGGAACTTTATAATTACTTTACTGAAAAGGCAAAAGCAGAAGGAACATCAAATATTGCATCGGCATCGGGAACAACAGCAAGTACGTCAAGTACTTCCGGTACACAGGGAAGCACCTTACAGCAGGCGGCTGAAGCTGTAGGCGGAGAATTTGATTTTGACTCATTTGAGAGTGATGTTGACAGTATGCTGGAAGCTTCAATGCAGTCAACCGGAGTAAATATGTAGAATAAAAATAATAAAATAAAAACGGTTTGAAACTATAATCAGATAGTTTTAAACCGTTTTTTATGTATCATGTGTAAATGACATATAAATATAAAAATTATCATGTATATTTATATGTCATAATTAGCTTTAGAATTTGAAAAATTATATTTTCATATTCATAAAATCAATATGTAATTTTATCTTAAAAAGAATACTTCCTAAAAATCTTGATAAGATGTATATGATAAGTATAAGACTGGGAACAATATTTTTTGGGTAACTGAAAATACCGGATTTGTCCAAAGTAAATTGCCAAATTAAGAGTAGAATCATTATAAGTATAAAATTATAAGATTCACAGCGGTATTTTGTATATGTAAATTTATATTTTTTGGCTGTTGGATAAAGAGTGAAATCTTTGATATTGTTGTCATCATTTTTACTGTCAGCAGAATTGTCATATATGGCGAATTTTAATGCTGCAGGAAAAACAATGCCTGCAAGAAGTATATATCCGGGTATTACGTTCATTGGATACAGAGTTAATACCAAAAGTAAAAATACAATATATTTGGATGTCAGGATACCGAGATACCTGCTTATAATATGTAGTTCATGGTTGTTGCTTTTGTTGTCTGACATGTGACCGCTCCTTATTCTGATAAAAATATATATAAAGAATATAAACAGTATAGCAAATTTAGTCAAAAATGACAAAAATATTACAATTCGTTTTAAAATTGAAAAGGGACTTTTAAATTGCAGGAAAATAGTATATAATAAATTGGAATATGTAGAAATATGAAGAAAAATAAAAATATTAAAGTTATAAATGTATCGAAAGGAGAAACAGAGATGGTAGGTAGCGATATCGGAATAGATCTTGGTACAGCAAATGTACTTGTTTATATAAAAGGAAAAGGCGTTGTTTTAAGGGAGCCTTCAGTAGTAGCTTTTGACAGAGATACAAACAAAATTAAGGCTATAGGTGAGGATGCAAGACTTATGCTTGGCCGTACACCCGGAAATATCGTAGCAGTCCGTCCGCTTCGTCAGGGTGTTATTTCAGATTATACTGTTACAGAGAAAATGCTTAGATATTTTATTCAGAAGTCATGCGGAAAGAGCCGTTTCAGAAAACCTCGTATCAGTGTATGTGTACCTAGCGGTGTTACGGAAGTTGAGAAGAAAGCAGTTGAGGATGCTACCTACGAAGCTGGTGCAAGAGAAGTTGCCATCATCGAAGAACCTATAGCTGCTGCAATCGGTGCAGGAATAGATATTTCAAAACCATGTGGAAACATGATAGTAGATATAGGCGGTGGTACAGCCGATATAGCTGTTATTTCTCTTGGAGGAACAGTTGTAAGTACCTCTATCAAAATTGCCGGTGACAATTTTGATGATGCCATTGTAAGATACATGAGAAAAACTCACAATCTTCTTATCGGTGAGAGAACAGCAGAAGAGATAAAAATAAAGATTGGTTCAGCATATCAGCGTCCTGAAGTTGTAACTATGGATGTAAGAGGAAGAAATCTTGTTACAGGACTTCCAAAGACTATTACAGTTACATCTGATGAGACACTTGAAGCACTCAAAGAGATTACATCACAGATAGTTGAAGCGGTTCACAGTGTTCTTGAAAAGACTCCGCCTGAACTTGCAGCCGATGTCTCAGACAGAGGTATTGTTCTTACAGGTGGCGGAAGTTTGTTATACGGTCTCGAAGAACTTATAGAAGAAAAGACAGGCATCACAACAATGACAGCAGAAGAACCAATGACAGCAGTTGCCATCGGTACAGGAAAGTTTGTTGAATTTTTGAGCGGAAAACGTGATGACGACTAAATATATATATTGATTTTGACGATATATATTTATATTAGGAAAATAAATGTATTTTTTGTTCCTTTAGAAAGGGGATAGTAGATGGTTAGAGGATTATATACTGCCTACACGGGTATGGTAAATGAACAAAAGAGACTTGACATTATATCGAACAATCTTGCAAACTCTGCGACAGTAGGATACAAAGAAGAAAATGTTACCAGCAGGTCATTCAAAGACTTGATGATGACAAAGATAAAAGATGGTTCAGAGGCTTATCTTGACAGGGAGATAGGAGTATCAAATCCCGGTGTAAAAATCGGCGAAACATATATGAACTGGGATCAGGGTTCACTTCGTGAAACTGACAACACATACGATATGGCTATTCAGGGAGATGGATTTTTTGCAATAAAGGTTGTTGATGCGAATGGAGATTCAACAATCAAATATACAAGGAACGGTCAGTTTTCAATTACAAGCGATGGTTATATAGTTGATGTTGACGGAAACAAACTTCAGGGTGCCAACGGTGATGTTCAGGTTCCCGTGGATGCCACAGATATTGCCATAAAACTCAACGGGGCAATATATGCGGATGGAGTACAGGTAGATACCATTACCCTTACGGACTTTGACGATTACAATTATCTTGAATTATATGGAGACAATATGTATACGGCAGTTGATGGAGCTACGACGAAGAGTTCTGCAGCGACTATCCTTCAGGGATTTACAGAGCAGTCAAATGTAAATGTTATTGACGAGATGGTTTCCATGATTACAATTACGCGTGCATATGAAGCAGGCCAGAAGATGATTAAGACACAGGATGATTTACTTACTCAGGCGGTTTCAAGCGTAGGTAAGGTATAATTTAAACTATAGGATTGTTGGTTTATGTATAAGTTTATTATACATATGACAGAGATGGTTTTCTGTACAGAGAATAGTCTATACAGTGACGGAAATGGAGAGTCAATATGATGAGATCACTTTGGACTGCTGCATCGGGTATGAAAGCCCAGCAGACAAGTCTTGATACAATATCAAACAACTTATCAAATATAAATACTACAGGTTACAAGAGAGAGACAACAGAGTTTCGTTCTCTTTTGTACCAGTCAATACAGAAAGAGACTACTGATACAAACGGTCAGCAGAAACCGATAGGTGCACAGGTTGGTCTTGGTGTAAAAGTTGCAGCAATCGGAACATCTTTTAAACAGGGAAATATGTTACATACAGAAGGTCAGTTTGACTTCGCTATTGAAGGCAATGGATTCTTTATGATAGAGCAGCCTGACGGAAGTATATCATATACACGAAACGGAAACTTCCAGCTTGCAGTAAATGCAGCAGGTGGTCTTTCACTTTGTACATCAGACGGAAATGCTGTATTGGATTCGACAGGAAATCCTATCACTTTCGATGCAAACATAAACACAAATAAACTTGTTTTTGACAACTATGGAAACATAAAATATACAGATGCAGCAGGAAATGCACAGAATCTTGGAATTTCTATCGGAATTGCACAGTATAACAATCCGGCAGGACTTGAAAAAATCGGAGAAAGCTATTATAAAGAATCAGCAGCTTCAGGTACTCCAAGAATAGAAGGACAGGATGCAAACCTCCAGAGAAGTATTGTTAAGAATGGTTATCTCGAGAGTTCAAGTGTACAGGCTGTAGACGAGATGGTAGACATGATTGTTACACAGAGAGCATATGAAATGAACTCAAAAGCAATCACAGCATCGGATGAGATGCTTCAGCAGGCAAACAATTTGAGGTCATAGTCAGGAGGTAGAGTATGAGTTCTGTTTTAGATATTTCATCAATGTACAATTCATATTCATCAAAGCTTAGTTCTACATCAGCTGATTCTTTGGAAAGTGCATTGAAGAGTACAAATTCTTCATCAGATGATGAAAAGCTTATGGAAGTATGCAAAGATTTTGAGTCATATTTTGTTCAGAAAATTATTGAAGAGTCTAAGAAAACACTTGATAATGAGGATGAGCAGGGAGAATATATGCAGTATTTCTCTGACACATTAAATCAGGAGTATGCTGATATTGTCACAGATAACGGAGGCATAGGTTTGGCACAGCAGTTATATGATTCATTAAAAGGTACATACAATATAAAATAAAAGCATAGAGATTCGTGGAAGAGCCAAAAGATTCGTGAGCAAATTTTAAAATGAGCCGCTGCACATTTTGTGTGGCGGCTTTATTACTTTTTGAAATGAGGAATATCATATATGAAACAGGTAGAGGGATATGTAGAGAGAATTACATATAGAAATGAAGAAAATGGTTATAGTGTTATTTATCTTTCAAATCCGGAACCGAAAGATGATGAGGATGACGAGGTATGCTGTGTGGGATATTTTTCTTTTGTATCAGAGGGAGAGTATCTCGTAATAAACGGCAGGGAGACAGTACACAAAAGTTATGGACCTCAAATTCAAGTTGAAAGTTATGAGACGAAACGACCAAACAGTTCAATTGCAATAGAAAAATATCTTGGCTCAGGAGCTATCAAGGGAATAGGTGCAGCACTGGCAGCGAGGATTGTAAGAAGATTTGGTGAGAAAACATTTGACATAATTGAAAAAGAGCCGGAGAGACTTGCCGAGATAAAGGGCATCAGCATGAAGATGGCCATGAGCATTGCCGAGCAGTTTAATGATAAAAGGCAGATGCGCCAGTCTGTAATATATCTTCAGGAATATGGAATATCTGTAAATATGGCTGTAAAGATTTACAAATATTACGGAGAAAAAATTTATGAGATTATGGAGAAAAATCCATATAAGCTTGCAGAAGATATAACAGGAATTGGTTTTAAAATTGCTGATGCGATAGCATTAAAAGCGGGATTTTATCAGGACAGCGAGTATAGAATAAAAGCGGGAATACTATATGTTCTGCAGCAATCGGGTTCAAACGGTCATTGTTATCTTCCAGAGAATGAACTTGTTGAAGAGACTGCATATCTGCTTGGCATAGAGAAAGAAAATGTTGAAAAAGAGTTAGACAATCTTACATTAAACAAAGAGCTTGTCATAGAAGAATATGACGGAGAGAGAATGCTTTATCAGAGCAATCTCTATTATATGGAAATGAATTGTGCCAGAATGCTGCATGATTTAAATATTCCGTATAAGATAAAACCGGCTGTACTCGAAAAAAAGATAGCTGCAATAGAGAAAAAAGATAATATAGAACTTGATAAATTACAGAAGGATGCTGTTTTTCAAGCTGTGCAGAATGGTATTATGATAATTACCGGCGGACCCGGAACAGGTAAGACAACAACTATAAATACTATTATTCAAATTATGGAGAGTGAAGGATTCGATATACTTCTCGCTGCGCCTACGGGCAGAGCAGCAAAGAGAATGTCGGAAACTTCCGGAATGGAAGCACAGACAATACACAGAATGCTGGAGATAGACGGAGGTTCACTGGATGATGACAAAAGCGGAATGCATTTTCAACGTAATGAAACAAAGCCTCTTGAAGCCGATGTAATAATAGTAGACGAGTTTTCCATGGTGGACATTTATATGTTATATGCACTCTTAAAAGCTATTGTACCGGGTACGAGACTTATTATGGTTGGTGATGTGAACCAGCTTCCGTCGGTAGGCCCCGGAAATGTCCTTAAGGATATGATAAAATCAGAGTTTTGCAATGTAGTAAAACTGAGCAGGATATTCAGACAGGCAGCGGAGAGCCAGATTGTAACAAATGCACATAAGATAAATGCCGGAGAGCAGATAAAACTCGACAATAAAAATATGGATTTCTTTCATTTGGAGAGAAATAACAGCCGGGATGTTATAAATGTAACGATTCAACTTATAATGAAAAATCTGCCGCCATATGTCGATGCAACAAGTTATGATATTCAGGTACTCACACCGATGAGGAAAGGGGAACTGGGAGTAGAAAATTTAAATAAGGTATTACAGGCATACATGAATCCTAAAATGCAGGGAAAAAATGAACATGAATTTCACGGTGTTATTTTCAGGGAGAATGACAAGGTCATGCAGATAAAAAATAATTATCAGATAAAATGGCAGAAAAAGAACAGATTTGATGATGTTGTTGACGAGGGAACAGGAGTGTTTAACGGTGATACCGGAATAATAAAACAGATAATAGAAGCGGCAGAAGTAGTTTATGTTGAGTATGAGGAAGGAAAAATCGTCGAGTATGGTTTCAGTGATATGGACGAGATGGAATTAGCTTATGCCATAACAATACATAAATCGCAGGGAAGTGAGTATCCGGCGGTAATTCTTCCGATTATATCGGGTCCAAGGATGCTCTTAAACAGAAACCTGCTGTACACGGCAGTAACAAGGGCAAAAAAATGTGTTACTATAGTCGGCAGTGCCGACACGATAAGAAAGATGATACAAAATGTAAATGAGCAGAAAAGGTATTCAACGCTCTGCAGACGCATAATAGAAATGGAGGAGTATAAATAGTTACAAATAATACATTTAAGAATATTGCAAAGAGCATGCTTGATATATTTTATCCGCACAGGTGCCCTATATGCGATGATGTATTGCCTGTAGGAATTGATTGCACAGCATGCGTAAAATGTGAGAGAATAGTACAAAAGGCAGTCAGACCGTACTGCATGAAGTGCGGGAAACCGATAGGTGATGAAAGAAAAGAGTTTTGCACAGATTGTGAAAAGAGAGAACATTTTTATCTACAGGGAAAAGCGGCATTTGTCTATGATAAATATATGCAGAAATCAATAGCCGCTTTTAAATACAGGGGAAGAAGAGAATATGGAAATTACTATGCAGAGCAGATTGTGAAAAAACACAAAAAATGGATAGAGACCATAGGAGCACAGTGTCTTATTCCGGTGCCTATTCATCGCGAGAGATATAGAAAAAGAGGGTATAATCAGGCAAAGATAATTGCGGATGAGATAGGAAATAGAGTGGAGCTGCCTGTTATTGACAACTTTATTGAGAGAAACAAAAATACAGAAGCATTGAAAAATTTGAGTGAAGCCAAGCGGAGAGAATGCTTGAAAGATGCATTTTTTGTATCAGAAACTTCCAAATTGTTGTATCGTGATTTAAGGTGTGTTATACTTGTAGATGATATATATACAACAGGAAGCACTATAAACGAATGTGCTGCTGCGTTAAAAAGGGCAGGTGTGAAAAAAATTTATTTTCTATGTGCCTGCATAGGAAAGGATGATCAAGGAGGGGAATAGAAATGGATGTACGAAATTGTAAAAATTGTGGTAAATTGTTTCAGTTTGTAGGAAAACCAATATGTCCTGCATGCAATAAAAAACTTGAGGATAAATTTTTTGAAGTCAGGGATTATATTTATGAAAATCCTACGGCAAATATGGGAAAGGTATCAGAGGAGATGGATGTGCCGATTCAGCAGATTAAAAAGTGGGTTAGAGAAGAAAGACTTGCATTTTCAAAAGATTCAGGCATAACTATATCATGTGAAAAATGTGGAAAGCCAATTTTGACAGGTCGATTTTGCAAGGAGTGCAAAAACAGTATGCGCGATGACCTTTCAAAAATGTATGGAACTGAGAATAAAGTCGCTAAGCAAAAGAAAACAGGTGATCCAAACGGTAAAATGCGTTTCCTAAAGAATTAGTTTTCCGTCTTTATGAAAGGGGGATTGCATTGACTGATGTGAAGGTTGAAGAAATTTTTGATGATGCATTTGTTAATGTTTCAAAAAAGATAGTTTCATTGAAACTTGACAGAAAGGCAGATAAAAAAGCAGATATAAAATATTTGGAATTTGTACATACTAAAGGAAAGTTTGTATCAACTATAATATGCGGTTTTTCGTCTATGATGTTTGATATTATCATAAAAAATATGAATGGAGGGAAGATGCCTTCAGAGGACGAAAAGATATTGTATATAAATGAATATGTAAATATCGTATGTGGAAGGGCATTATCTGAAATAAATAATCAGATGGGAGTTTCATCGAGACTTACTGTCCCTACATTATCTTTAGATGTTGATAGTATAAGTGTTGAACCCGGAAAAACGGGAAATGAAATTTTATATTATGAGTCAGAGTTTGGACAGATTAAAATATCAATTCATTATACGATCACAGATTAATTTGTTTGTCAAAGGAGGACATAAAATGGATAAAACAACTATAATTGTAGTAGATGATTCACCATTTGCTTCAAAGCAGATAAAAGATTTAGTTGAAGAAAACGGATATGAGGTTATTGGCTATGCCAAAAGTGGTGAAGAAGGAATAAAAATGTATGAGGAGCTTCATCCGGACATAGTTATTCTTGATATTATCATGCCGGGAATTGACGGAATAGAGACAGCAGAAATTCTGGAAAAGAGTGACCCGGATGTAACTATCCTTATGCTTAGTTCATTATGTGATACAGGAACCTTGGAAGAGGTCAGGGCAATAGGTGTTAAATATCTCATACCTAAGCCTTGGGAGGATGATGTTTTACTTGCTACACTCGAGCTTTTAAAAAAGCATAAAGAGGAGAATAAAAAAGAAGATAATAATTAAAAAAATACGATATGGTTTTAAAAACTATTATACATGGAAAGTAAAAGCTTTGAATATCAAAACAAATACCATAAAGATGAAATGAAAAATAAAAGAGTTGTAATTTTTGTTGATTATGCACAAAAATACAGCTCTTTTATTGTGAAAAAACACAACAAAAGTATGGTTGACGAATTGGTGGATTTTAGAATATACTTTTTATTGTTTGATAAAGTTTGATATACAAACTATTTTAGTGAAAATTAGTAGTGCTGTATGTTGGTAAAGGAAAAACAAATGAATAATGTTTTAGGATCTATAAGTGCTAATTTAATAAAATTATTTGATAATATTATGGAGGTCGAAGCGCATACGATAAGAAATGAGTACGGTGACAAGATTTCCATGACGGAAGTTCATACTATTGCGGCGATAGGTGTTGCAGAATTAAAAAGCATGAGCGAACTTGCAGCACAGTTAAGAATTACTGTCGGGACACTGACAGTTGCCATAAACAATCTTGTAAAAAAAGGATTTGTAGAACGTTATAAAACTGAGAGGGATAGGAGAGTTGTCAAGGTAGCCCTGACAAAAGAAGGAAAAAAAATATATTCATTGCATGAGAAGTTTCACAATGATATAGTATTTGCTCTTATAAAAGGATTGAGTGAAAGTGAAATGGATGTTGTAGCGAAAGCCTTGGATAATCTTGACAGTTTTGTTGAAAAGCGTTTTGAGAATGGAGAAATAAAATGATTAAGACGAGAATTATTTCGACAGGTGCAAGTGTGCCTGAACAGGTTATAACAAATGATGATTTGTCAAAAATAGTTGATACAAGTGATGAGTGGATTACACAGAGAACAGGCATAAAGAAGAGACATATATCAGGCGGAGAGAATACTTCGCATTTTGCGATAAATACGGCAAGACAGGTATTAGAGAGGGCTGAAGTTGCGGCTGAGGATGTTGACCTCATCATAGTTGCAAGCGTTACAGCCGACTATGGAACACCGTCACTTGCATGTATGGTACAAAAAGAGATTGGAGCTGTAAATGCAGTTGCATTCGATGTAAATGCTGCGTGCAGCGGTTTTATGTTTGCACTCAGTATAGCAGACAAATACATAAAAACAGGGATGTATGAAAATGCAATAGTTATAGGTGCAGAGACATTATCAAAGATTGTTGACTGGAAGGATAGAGCGACCTGTGTATTGTTT
Source organism: Butyribacter sp. (assembly GCF_056818865.1). Lineage (NCBI taxonomy): Bacteria > Bacillati > Bacillota > Clostridia > Lachnospirales > Lachnospiraceae > Butyribacter > Butyribacter sp. Next base: position 70,298 of record NZ_DBLYGC010000004.1, on the reverse strand, counting down.
GGAGACGGTTCCGGTGGTGCATATGTAGAGAAATCAGAGGATATGGGTATATTAGAAGAAGAACTCGGTGCAAAAGGAGAACTTTGGAATATATTGACGCAGGGTTATGTCGGATGTTCAAATGCATTCAATGATATTAAACATGAGAAAGATAATCTTTGGTATGTGAATATGGATGGAAGGGCAGTATTTAAATTTGCAACTAAAGCTGTCACGAAGAGTATAGAGAGAGTTATGGACACTGCAGGAGTAAAAGCAGATGAAATAAAGTATGTTGTACCACATCAGGCAAATGCAAGGATTGTTGATATTATTTCTAGAAAACTTGGGATAGCCCATGACAAGTGTTATATGAATATGTCTGAGTACGGAAATACTTCATCTGCGAGTATTCCGATAGTTTTGAATGAACTTAATGAGAAGGGGCTTATAGAAAGAGGGGACAAGCTTCTACTCACAGGTTTTGGCGGTGGAATGACTTGGGGAACCATGCTCATTTCATGGTAAAAGGTTATTAGAAAATTTTATTTTAGGCATTGCGATAAATATTATCCTTCAGGCGGGTCTTTATCATAAGGTGTTCTGATAAAGTTTTCATAACAAAAAAATATATATATTTTAATCTATTTTTAGGAGGAAAAACCATGGTATTTGAAAAAATCAGAGAAATTATTGCTGAGCAGACAGGTAAGGATGTTGATGAAATCACATTGGAGACAAATGTAAAAGAGGATCTTGATGCAGATTCTTTAGATTTATTCCAGATTATCAACGATATTGAAGACGAATTTGATGTATCAGTTGAAGACCCTGAGTCAATTGTCACAGTTCAGGATGCAGTTGATTTTGTAGAAAGCCATAAGAACTAAAGCAAACGAGTGTACTCGTACAACTGGGTGGTGGCGCTGGAGGTTGATAATTATATCCGCCTGCTGGCGCTATCTCTTTACTTTTTTATGTAATATAGAAGATTTCGGGTTGAAGAGGGATTGATTTAATTAAAATATATAAATATATAAATATATGGATTTTATTCTTGAAGATGGAGGAAATTGTAAATGAAAACAGTATTTATGTTTAGTGGACAGGGTGCACAGTATGCAGGCATGGGAAAAGATTTGTATGACAATTATGCCGTTGCAAAGGAAGTTTTTGATAGAGCAGATGAGGTTTTGGGATATTCAATTAAAGATATATGTTTTTCTGATGAGGAGAAACTCGGACTTACAGAGTTTACACAGCCGGCAATACTTACAATGAGCATTGCAGCTATGAAAGTCATGCAGGAAAATGGAATAAATGCGGATATGACAGCAGGACTTAGTCTTGGTGAGTATTCGGCACTTGTTGCAAGTGGTGCAATGAAATTTGAGGAAGCAGTAGCACTTGTGCAAAAAAGAGGAAAATTTATGGCAGAGGCAGTTCCGAACGGCAAAGGAGGAATGTTTGCGATAATAGGTCTTGATACAGAACTTGTAGAAAAATCATGTGAGGAGGCCGTAAAGGAAATTGGAGGTGTAGCAGTTCCTGCAAATTATAATGCACCGGGTCAGATAGTAATCGGAGGAGATGCTGCTACAGTTGAGAAGGCGGCAGAGATAGCAAAGGAAAAAGGGGCGAAGATGGCTGTCAAACTTAAAGTAAGCGGACCGTTCCACACAAGTCTTTTGCAGCCGGCAGCAGACAAACTTCTGCCTGAACTTGAAAAGATGAACATAGGAAAGATGGAAATTCCGGTATATACAAATGTGACAGCAGAAACACTTAAAAATGAGAGTGAGATAGTTCCTACATTGGCAAAACAGGTAGTATCACCTGTACGCTGGGAACACATAATAAAAAATATGTATGATGCGGGAGCAGATACATTTATAGAATTGGGACCGGGTAAAACTCTTTGCGGATTTGTAAAGAGAACAGTAAAGGGTGTTGTAAATGTGAATGTTGAGGATACGGCATCGCTTGAAAAGGCTCTTAAAAAAATTAGAGAGTAGTGATAATGACAGATGAAAATATCCAAAGATTAGCATAGATAGAAAAGTAACAGAATTTCAGATTAGGAGGGACAAGATGTTAAAAGGAAAGACAGCGATAGTGACAGGTGCTGCCAAGGGTATTGGCAAGGCAATTGCAATTGCTTTTGCTAAAGAGGGCTGCAATATAGTTCTTAATTATCACAGCAATGTGTCTGATGAAACTATTAAGGAGATTGAAGATTGTGGTGTTAAATGCATGCCTGTTCAGGGGGATGTGAGCGATTTTGATTTTGCAAAGAATTTTATAAAAGATGTTAAAAAAGAGTTTGGTACAATCGATGTTCTTGTAAATAATGCAGGTATTACAAATGATATGCTTCTTATGAGAATGTCGGAGGAACAGTTTGATTCTGTTATCAATACAAATCTTAAAGGTTCATTCAATATGATACGTCACGCAAGCAGTGTGATGCTTAAGCAAAGAAGTGGTGCAATAATAAATATGTCATCGGTTTCCGGAGTTGCGGGAAATATAGGTCAGGCAAATTATGCGGCATCTAAGGCAGGAGTTATCGGTCTTACAAAAGCGACAGCTAAGGAACTTGCACAGAGGGGTGTCACATGCAATGCGATAGCACCGGGATTTATAGAAACAGATATGACGGCAGTTTTAGCTGATGAGACAAAGGATGCAATCCTTAACTCTATTCCGCTTAGCAGAGCCGGAAAACCGGAAGATGTAGCAAATGCGGCAGTATTTTTGGCTAAAAACAATTACATTACAGGTCAGGTCTTAAATGTAGACGGCGGTATGATAATGTAGAGTATATATAATGGTGCAAGGGTCAAAATATCTTTTGACACCAACATCATATAATGGAAAATGATGGTTTAGATTAACAAAATCAGCAATGAGCTGTAGAAACGGGGGAATTATGTCAAGAAGATGTGTAATAACCGGAATGGGTGTTGTAAGTCCGCTTGGAAGTACAGTTGACAGCATGTGGGAAAATGCAAAAAACGGTGTATGTGGAATTGAGAATATCACAAAGTTTGATACTACTGATTTTAAGGTGAAAGTAGCCGGAGAGGTTAAGGATTTTGACCCTGAAAAATATATGACAAAAAAAGATATAAAGAGAAATGATCCTTTTGCCGTATATGCGATGGGTGCTGCCGTACAGGCAATGGATGACAGTGGTATCGATATGGAGAAAGAGGACGCATCAAGAGTCGGAGTCATATTTGGTTCAGGTGTAGGCGGTCTTGGGACAATGCAGGAGCAGGTTACAAGAATGAGAGAAAAAGGACCTTCAAGAGTTTCACCTATGTTTATACCTATGACAATCGGAAACATGGCAGCAGGAAACATTGCCATAAGATTTGGTGCAAAGGGAATTAATGAAGATATAGTTACAGCATGCGCAACAGCTACAAGCAGTATAGGTGCGGCTTTCAGAAATATTATTCACGGTTATGCAGATGTTGTTATTACAGGTGGAGCAGAGGCAGGACTTTGCGAGATTGGCATTGCAGGTTTTACCAATCTTACGGCACTCTCAACAAATCCTGATCCGAAAGATGCCTGCAAGCCTTTTGACAAGGACAGGGATGGTTTTGTTCTTGGAGATGGAGCAGGAGTACTTGTCGTAGAGGAACTTGAGCATGCGCTTGCGAGAAATGCAACAATATACGGAGAGATAGTTGGATATGGCGCAACAAGTGATGCATATCATATTACACTTCCGGAAAAGAGCGGAGCAGGAGCCGCAAAGGCTATGGAGATTGCCATGGAGGAAGCCGGCATAAAACCTGAGCAGGTTTCATATATTAATGCGCACGGAACAAGTACACCGGCAAATGATTCTACAGAGACAAATGCAATCAAATTAGCATTCGGTGATGCGGCAAAGGATGTTGCAGTAAGTTCGACAAAATCCATGACAGGACATCTGCTTGGAGCAGCCGGAGCAGTTGAGGCAATTATGTGTGTTAAAGCATTACAGGAAGATATTCTTCCACCGACAATAAATTATAAGACACCTGATGAAGAGTGTGACCTTGATTACATTCCAAATGAGGCAAGAAAGGTTGAAAAAGCTGAATATGCGTTATCAAATTCACTTGGATTTGGTGGACATAATGCAGTTCTTTGTTTTAAAAAGTGGGGGGAGTAGTCCTATGAAATTTGATGAAGTTAAAGAACTTATTGCTATTTTTGAAAAAAGTGATATGGGTGAAATGGAGATAAAACTTGATGGAGACAGTGTTCATCTTGGAAGAAATGCTTCATTCTCTGTATCTAATAGTGAAAAAGAAACTACAAAAACTGTTATAGCAGGTTCAAATAATGACAGCGTGACAACTATTGAAAATAATAGTGCAGCTTTTGAGGATACAACGCAAGATAAAGCTTTTGAAGAGAATTTAAAAAGTGATGTTGAAGACGATGCTAAGACAGTTACGGCACCTATTGTCGGAACATATTATCAGAGTCAGGCACCTGACAAACCGCCTTTTGTTAAAGTCGGTGATACAATTGCAAAAGGTGATGTCGTCTGCATCATTGAAGCGATGAAATTTATGAACGAAGTAGTAAGTGAAGTAAGCGGAAAAATCATCGAAGTGCTTGTAGAAGATGGTGAGTTTGTTGAATTTGGACAGCCGCTTTTCAGAGTTGAATAAAAAGAGCTTAGGAGGTTTTTTATGGCAATGGATATTAAAGAGATAATGAGTATAATTCCTCACAGACAGCCGTTTCTTCTTATTGACAGAGTAGAGGAGATTGTTGAGGGTGAGTCAGTAACAGCTATAAAGAATGTTACGTACAATGAGCCTTTTTTTGCAGGGCACTTTCCAAATGAGCCTGTAATGCCGGGAGTTCTCATTGTTGAAGCAATGGCACAGGCAGGGGCTGTAGCAATATTATCTATGGATGAGTTTAAGGGTAAAACTGCTTATTTTGGAGGTATAAATAAAGCTAAGTTTAAGAAAAAAGTTGTTCCTGGTGATACATTGCGTCTTGAAGTTAAAATCGAAAAGCTCAAAAAGAATGCAGGTATTGGTCAGGGAACTGCTTATGTAGGAGACAAAGTGGCAGCACAGGCAGAACTTGTATTTATGATTGGTTAGAGGTGACAACTTTATGTTTGACAAGATTTTGATTGCAAATCGTGGAGAGATTGCAGTAAGGATAATCAGGGCATGTCGTGAGATGGGAATAAAGACGGTTGCTGTATTCTCAGAGCCTGACAGAGAGGCATTACACACACAGCTTGCAGATGAGGCTGTTTGTATAGGTTCGGCTAAAGTAGGTGACAGCTATCTCGACATGAATAATATAATCAGTGCAGCAGTTGAAAAGCGGGCACAGGCAATACATCCGGGATTTGGATTTTTATCTGAAAACAGCATGTTTGCCGGTGTATGTAAAGATTGCAATATCAAATTTATCGGGCCAAAGGGTTCGGTTATAGATGCACTGGGCAATAAGGCAAATGCACGACAAATGATGATCAATGCAGGAGTACCTGTTATACCCGGAAGTGACGGGGTGATTGCCAATGTGGATGGTGCGTATAAAATGGCGGACAAACTGGGGTATCCTGTTATTGTGAAAGCATCTGCCGGAGGCGGCGGAAAAGGAATAAGGATTGTCAGAAAAAAAGAAGATTTGAAAGAAGCTTTTTTGTCAGCTCAAAGTGAGACAAAGGCTGCATTTGGTGATGATTCAATGTACATGGAAAAGCTTATTGAAGGGGCAAGACATGTAGAGGTACAGATACTTGGTGACAGCTTTGGAAATGTTATACATCTCGGTGAGCGTGATTGTTCGCTGCAGAGAAAAAATCAGAAAGTTCTTGAGGAAACTCCTTGTGAGGTTTTATCAGAAGCTACGAGAGCAAAAATTTGTGAGTCGGCAGTAAAGGCTGCGAAAGCAGCAGGCTATGAGAATGCAGGAACAATTGAATTTTTGTATGATGAAGACTCTGATAAATATTATTTTATGGAGATGAATACAAGAGTTCAGGTTGAACATCCGATAACAGAGATGGTTACAGGTGTTGACATAGTAAAAGAGCAGATAAGGATAGCGGCGGGAGAGAAGTTATCATATAGACAGGATGACATAAGGATAAGCGGTCACGCAATAGAATGCAGGATAAATGCAGAAAATCCTTCGAGAAATTTTGCACCTTGTCCCGGAATGATTGACTATCTTTTAATGCCGTCGGGAGGCATTGGTCTTAGAGTTGACAGTGCCATATATCAGGGTTATGAGATACCGCCATACTATGATTCGATGCTTGCGAAGGTTATAGTTCACGGCAAAGACAGAGAAGAAGCGATAGCAAAAATGAAAAGGGCATTGTATGAATTTGTAATAGAGGGTGTAGATACAAATATAGAATATCAGAATAAAATTTTGAATAATAAGAAATTTGAAAAATGTCAGTATAATACATCATTTCTTGAGAACGTAAAATTGTAAAATGATGTAACTGCCTGTTGATTAGATGTTGGAGTGAAATAGGATATGAATATTTTCAAAAAGAAAAGTTATTTTTCAGTAAACGGAACAGAAGAAAAGAAAAAAACTGAAAAAAACAAAAAAAGCCAGGAACCGTCAATTCCTGACGGTATGTGGATAAAATGTAATACCTGCAAAAACATAATATACAAAAAGGAAGTCACGGAATTTAAACTTTGTCCAAACTGCGGGGCACATTTCAGAATGAACCCTTCAGAGAGAATAAAGATAATCTGTGATGAGGGAAGCTTTAGGGAGCTTGATGCGAACCTGTCTACTGAAAATCCTATGAATTATCCTGATTATGATAAAGTGATTGGGAAAGCCAAAGCAAAATCAGGAATAAATGAAGCTGTAGTAACAGGGGAATGCACAGTTGGCGGATTTAAGACGGTAATTGCGATAATGGACAGTCATTTTATGATGGGCAGTATGGGTTCTGTTGTGGGAGAAAAAATAACAAGAGCGATAGAGTATTCTACAGAGAAAAGACTTCCAATCATAATATTTACCACATCAGGCGGTGCAAGAATGCAGGAAGGAATAGTATCTCTGATGCAGATGGCAAAAACAGCAGAAGCAGTTGGAAGACATGATGAAGCCGGACTTTTATATGTGACGGTACTTACTGATCCGACAACAGGCGGAGTGACGGCAAGCTTTGCAATGCTTGGAGATATAATTCTTGCAGAGCCAAAGGCACTAATAGGATTTGCGGGACAAAGAGTTATACAGGGAACAATTCATCAGAAGCTTCCTGAAGGATTTCAGCGTGCTGAATTTCAACTTGAACATGGATTTGTTGACAGGATTGTCAATAGGGAAGATATGAGAGATGAATTAATCTCAATTTTGAAACTGCACAATTGTTAATATGATGCAAAGATCAAAAGCAGATAGAAATGTATGTTTACATACAAAATGCTGTCTGGTGGCTTGACATATTGTTAGGAAGGAATTGCTGTTATGAATAGTGCTATGAAATCCGTAAGGATTGCAAGAAAGATAGACAGACCTAATACAAGGGAATTTATTGATAAATTATTTGAAAATTTTATGGAAATGCATGGTGACAGGCTTTTTGCGGATGATGGTTCGATTGTTGGAGGAATAGCATCATTTGAGGGAATTCCGGTTACGGTTATTGGAATACAGAAAGGTCATACTCTTGATGAAAATGTTGAGTGTAATTTTGGAAGTCCTAATCCCGAGGGATACAGAAAAGCACTTAGACTTATGAAACAGGCAGAAAAATTTCACAGACCTGTTATAACGCTTGTAAATACGGCAGGAGCTTTTTGTGGAATAGGTGCTGAGGAACGTGGTCAGGGAGAAGCGATTGCGAGAAATATAATGGAAATGTCAAGACTTAAAACTCCAATAATATCAATATTTACAGGAGAAGGCGGAAGCGGCGGTGCACTTGCACTCGCAGTTGCGGACGAAGTGTGGATGCTTGAACACAGTCTTTATTCAGTGCTCTCACCGGAAGGATTTGCGAGTATCCTATGGAGAGACGCAGAAAGAGTAAGCGAAGCAGCAGAACTTATGAAAATGACCGCAAACGAGCTCATAAAAAACGGAGTATCAGACAGAACATTTCAAGAGCACAAAGACGGAATAGAAAATAATTTAAATTATACGACAGACCAGTTGAGAGAGGTACTTAGAAAGAAATTGCCGGAGCTGATGAAAAAAGATATTGACAGATTGCTTGATGACAGATATAAAAGATTTAGAAAATTTGGAGAATTTTCGGAGTAAAGAGCGTATAATTACCGTGATAAAAAAATAAAATATATGCAACAAATGGCGTTAGAACGTCCGTCGTTACTTAAGGTGCTTGATTTGTAACTTTAAGTACCGCTACGGTGTTCTAACGCCATTGTTCGTATAACATCTATTTAGTAAGGAGTCAGTAAGCATTAAATAAAACAAAAAACTAATTCAAATGTATGCCATCTTTTTCAATTGTGATAAGCCTTTCTTTATACAAATGCCCGATGGCACGCTTAAAGGCATTCTTGCTCATATGAAAACGGTTTTTAACTGCTTCGGAATCGGATTTATCATTAAATGGAAGAAAACCGTTCTCTCTCTGTAAAGTTTCATATATAAATGAAGCATCATCGTTCATCTGCTCAGGTATTTTTTTCTTGACACTTAATGTGAGCCTGCCGTCCTCCATAACCTGTGCAACCCTTGCGTAGACAGGCTGATTTATGCGGTATTTTTCAAAAACTTCTTTTTTGGGAAGAAGAGCAGAGTATTTATCGTCAACAGCAATAAATACACCAAAATTGTCGCTTATCTCATATACGCGGCCAAATACCTCGTCATCTTTCTTGTAAGGGGATTCATTGGAAAGATGATTGTAAACTTTCATGGAAGCACAAAGTCTGTCGCTCTTATCAACATATAGTGTCACCAAAACGGCATCATCTTCTTTTACCTCATAAAGCTGCTCTTTAAAAGGAAGAAGAAGGTCTTTTGAAAGACCCCAGTCAAGGAAAGCACCGATTTTTGTTATTTCTTTTACATAGAGTCTGGCAACCTGACCTAACTCTAATGATGGTTCTTCCATAGTAGCAATAGGTCTGTCCTCTGAATCTTTGTAAACAAATACATTTAAAACATCACCCGGCTGCGTATCTTTTGGAACCTGTGATTTTGGAAGAAGTATCTTATCGCTGTCATCACCGGTAGGAGTATTTAAAAATACACCGAAATCTGTGGTCTTAACAACTATAAGTTCCTGAGTTTTTCCTATTGGGATTGCACTTTTCTTTTTTTGTTCATCTGTCTTATCATTTCTTTTATGTCTGAATGTTCTGTCATTTTCTTTATTATTTTTTCTATAAGGCTTATGGTCTTGTCTGCCACGTGAATAAGATTTTTCATTTTTGGAATATTCGTTTCTCAAATTTAGGGTCCTCCGTTCTGTTCACATATTCTGTAATTCTGTAAAATTTACTCGTAGCTGAATAGATTGACAGCTGTTGTCAAAATAGCGGGTAAACAATTATACTAAGTATACATTTTTGATAAAAAAAAATCCAGTTAAATTTGTAAATTGTGCAATTTTGAGTTATACTGTAAAATGTAAGAAAAGTTTAATAATTTTGTGGTTATTGCGTTGAGACTGCAAAAAGATAATAATACGATAAAAAAATTAAGATTTTAATTCATGAAGATTTATGTATCAGCGCAGAAAAGAGGTTGACTAAATGAAAAATATTATTAGTACAGACAAAGCACCTGCAGCTATTGGACCATATTCACAGGCAGTAGAGGTAAACGGACTTGTATTTACATCAGGGGTTGTTCCAATTGACCCTGCAACAGGAGAACTTGTAACAGGACCTGCAGATGTTCAGGCAGAGAGAGCTTTCACAAGCCTTAAAGCACTTCTTGAGGCAGCAGGCACTTCAACAGCAAATGTAGTAAAAACAACAGTATTTATCAGTGATATGAACGATTTTGGCAAGATAAATGAAGTATATGCAAAGTATTTTGAAGAGCCATATCCAGCAAGGTCATGTGTAGAAGTTGCAAGACTTCCGAAAGATGTTGCAATAGAGATAGAGGCTGTTGCGACAAAATAGTTATATAGTACTGTTTACTTACATTGTACAGGTGAACAGCGACCGTACAAAAAATGAGAGGTAGGTTATGGAAAAGATACATTTGAGAAAAAAGTTTATCAGATGTGGATTGATAGTGGCATCGCAGCTTGTCATCATTTGTGGTGCATTTGCATTAAAAACTGAAAAGGCAGATGCAGCAAATAAAAATCTTGCCATATCGATTGCAAACGACTATGTGAATATCAGAAATAAGCCGTCTTTGCATGGAAAAATAAAGGGTCGACTTTACAGGGGAAGTGCAGTTACAATAACAAAGACTTACAAAAACGGCTGGGCACTTATAAAAAGCGGAAGCTTCAGAGGATACATAAAAAAAGAATATCTGGCAATAGGGGCAGAGGCACAGAAACTTGCAAAGAAATATGGAGTGCAGTATATTACCGTTAAAAAGAGTGTTTCTTCATTAAATGTAAGGGAAAAATCCAACAAAAAAGCAAAAGTTATCACACAGATTGCGTCAGGTGAGAGTTTTTATGTAAAGAAGTGTGGAAAAGTCTGGGTAAGGATTACTATTGACGGTGATATAGGATATGTTGCCAAGGATTATGTTAATTTAAGAGTTAAATACAAACGTCCTGTTTCAATAACAAAGATTCTTGCAGACGAGAAGAAACAGCAGGAGGCGGAAAAAGCAAGCAGTTCTACAAATAGTACCGCAAAAAATGACACAACGACAACTGACAGCGATGCGGCAAAGGGAGATACAGACAACGATACGGATAAAAATAAAGTTACCGGCAGCAAAATTGTAAAATATGCTAAAAAGTTTTTGGGATGCCCATATAAATATGGCGGAACAAGTTTGACAAAAGGTTCTGACTGTTCAGGTTTTACCCAGAGTATATATAAGGAATTTGGTTACAGCATTCCGAGAACTTCTTTGGAACAGTCATCATATGGTACAAAGGTGAGTTCATCATCCGTACAGGAGGGAGACCTTGTATTCTATAAAAACGGAAAGAAAGTCGGACATGTTGCTATCTATATCGGAGACGGTGAGGTAATTCATTCAAGCAATGAGAAAGATGGAGTAAAAATATCCAAAATGAATTACAGAACACCTTATTGTATAAGAAGAATTTTATGATGCACTTCCAATCCTTTTGTCGGTGTTTGGCGGGTCAAGCCACCGGATGGTAATTTGTTATAGAGTCGACTAAATTGTCTGACAATTTAGAAAAAATATAGAAAAAGTAGTGCAAAACAATGCACGGAGAATGTGATAACAGATAGAATAAAGCAAAAAAAATCTCGTAAAATTGTGGTTATGAACACTAAATCAACAAAAAATGTTGATAAATCGACATAAAAAAGCGGTGTAATATGTCGAAAAATGCGAAAAAGTATAGTTATGCACGAAGTTATCAACATTATCCACAAAATTCAAATCCACAGATTAACAATAAATTTTGTGGATTTGAATTGTCACACAAACATATACAATTTTCAAAAAATACTTAACAGCAACGTGTTTGTGATAAATGTATAATAAAAGACTAAAAAAGTCGAAACGATTGTGCAATTTTACTTGCTTTTTTGGAAAACGTGAGTTATAATATATTTAACAATTTGTAAAGGAGTGATAGTCATGAAATTTATTATCAGTGGTAAAAATCTTGATGTAACAGATGGACTTAAAGCAGCAATCGAGGAAAAGATAGGAAAGCTTGAGAGGTATTTCACTCCGGAAACTGAAGTTCACGTTACCTTGAGTGTAGAGAAAGAAAGACAGAAAATAGAGATTACAATCCCTATGAAAGGAAACATTGTACGTGCTGAGCAGGTCAGCGACGATATGTATGTTTCAATAGATTTGGTTGAGGAGGTTATTGAGAGACAGTTACGCAAATACAAAAATAAACTTGTTGACAGACAGCAGTCAGCAGCAAGTTTGAGCAAGGCATTCATTGAGGAAGAGATTGAGGAGGATGACGAGATTAAGATTATCCGTTCAAAGAAATTCGGCATGAAGCCTATGGATCCTGAGGAGGCATGCATTCAGATGGAACTTCTCGGACACAACTTCTATGTATTCCGCAATGCGGCAACAGACGAAGTAAATGTTGTTTATAAGAGAAAGGGAAATACATTCGGACTTATCGAGCCTGAATTTTAATTAATGAGATAGACACTTTGGAGAGAGTGTTACATATATCAAATGAGAGTATGAAAAATAAATAATTTAAGCCAATAGACAGCCCTGGAGAGTTATCCGGGGCTGTTTCGTTTAGAAAAAACAGTAGTTGAAAAACCCCCTGTTTAATGTTATACTAGGAAATAGTTTTTTTAGGTGGTTAAATACTACATAAACAGTAATAATGTATAGGAGTGAAATTCATGAGTATAATTAGTAAAATCTTCGGTACTCACAGTCAGCATGAAGTGAAAAGAATTATTCCGATAGTGAATAAAATAGAAGCTCTTGCACCTGAGTTCGAGAAATTAACAGATGATGAGCTTAAAGCTAAGACACCTGAATTTAAGGAGCGTCTTGAAAAGGGAGAGACTTTGGATGATTTGCTTCCTGAAGCTTATGCAACAGTGAGAGAGGCAGCAACAAGAGTTCTTGGAATGAGACACTATCGTGTACAGCTTATCGGTGGTGTGATTCTTCATCAGGGACGAATTACCGAGATGCGTACAGGTGAAGGTAAGACACTTGTTTCTACACTTCCTGCGTATTTAAATGCATTGGAGGGAAAAGGTGTTCATATCGTTACTGTAAACGATTACCTTGCAAAACGTGATGCCGAATGGATGGGACAAGTTCATGAGTTTCTTGGGCTTACAGTTGGTGTTATACTGAATTCGATGGACAATGACGAAAGAAGAGAAGCGTACAACTGTGATATAACATATGCTACAAATAATGAACTTGGATTTGATTATCTTCGTGACAACATGGTGGTATACAAAGAAGAACTTGTACAGAGAGAACTTCACTATGCCATTATCGATGAGGTTGATTCAGTTCTTATTGATGAAGCAAGAACACCACTTATTATTTCAGGACAGAGCGGAAAGTCAACAAAACTTTACGAAGCCTGTGATATATTTGTAAAACAGCTCACAAGAGGTACTGCAAAAGAACTCTCAAAGATGGATTTCATTATGAATGAGGAAGAGCAGGAAACAGGTGATTATGTTGTTGATGAAAAAGATAAAAATGTAAACCTTACTGAAGAAGGTGTAAGAAAAGCCGAAAGATTTTTCCAGGTCAAAAACCTTGCAGACCCTGACAATCTTGAATTACAGCACAACATAAATCTTGCATTGAGAGCACATTCTCTTATGTTCAGAGATAAAGATTATGTAGTAAAAGATGACCAGGTACTTATCGTTGATGAGTTTACAGGACGTATCATGCCGGGACGTCGTTTCTCAGATGGTCTTCATCAGGCGATAGAAGCAAAAGAGCATGTAAAGGTTAAGAGAGAGAGCAAAACTCTTGCGACTATTACATTCCAGAACTTCTTCAACAAATATGCTAAAAAATCGGGTATGACAGGTACTGCTCTTACAGAAGAGAAAGAGTTCCGTGACATTTATGAGATGGATGTTGTTGAAGTTCCTACAAATCTTCCGGTTGCCCGTATTGATTATGAAGATGCGGTATACAAGACAAAGGAAGAAAAATTCAATGCGGTTGTTGCAGACATTGTAGAAGCACATGAGAAGGGACAACCTGTACTTGTCGGAACAATAAACATTGATACATCTGAGTACCTCAGTGATAAACTTAAGAAAAAGGGAATACCTCATAAGGTCCTTAATGCTAAATTCCATGAACTTGAAGCTGAGATTATCGCAGATGCAGGTCAGATGGGAGCAGTTACGATTGCTACTAACATGGCAGGTCGTGGTACTGATATTAAACTTGGCGAGGGAGTAAAAGAACTTGGAGGACTTAAAATAATAGGTACAGAGAGACATGAGTCACGCCGTATCGACAATCAGCTTCGTGGTCGTGCAGGTCGTCAGGGTGATCCTGGTGAGTCACGTTTTTATATCTCACTTGAAGATGATCTTATGCGTCTTTTCGGTTCAGAAAGACTTATGGGACTGTTCTCAGCCATGCCTGACGGAGAGCAGATTGAGCATAAAATGCTTTCAAATGCCATTGAAAGTGCACAGAAGAAGATTGAGGGCAACAACTTTGGAATCAGAAAGAACCTTCTTGAATTTGACCGTGTAAACAACGAGCAGAGAGAAGTTATCTATAAAGAACGCCGCAAGGTACTTGACGGTGAGAATATGCGTGACACAATCTACAAGATGATTACTGATGTTGTAGAAAAATGTGTATTATCAATTATCGGTGATGAGTCATCACCTGAGGAATGGGATATCGCTGAATTAAATAATGTACTTCGTCCGATAGTGCCTATCCAGAAGATAGTGCTTACAGAGGAAGAAGAAAAACATGCGACAAAAGCAGAACTTATACAGAGACTTAAAGAGGAAGCTGTAAAAGTATATGAAGCTAAAGAAGCAGAATTCCCTGATGCAGATCAGATAAGAGAAGTAGAAAGAATTATTCTTCTCAAAGTTATTGACAGAAAATGGATGGATCATATTGATGATATGGATCAGCTCCGTCAGGGCATCGGTCTTCAGGCATATGGTCAGAGAGATCCTGTAGTTGAGTACAAATTTGCCGGATTTGACATGTTTGATGCAATGATAGATGCTATTACGGAAGAGACAGTAAAAGCACTTACTCATATTCAGATAGAGCAGAAAGTAGAGCGTGAGCAGGTTGCAAAGGTTACAGGAACAAACAAAGATGAGACTGTAGCAGCGAAGCCAAAGACACGCGAAGGAAAGAAGATACAGCCAAATGACCCTTGCCCATGCGGAAGCGGCAAGAAATACAAAATGTGCTGTGGAAGAAAATTTTAAATAAAAATTACAGAGAACAGAAATTCTATGGAAAAATTCAAAGAATAAAAAGTTAAAAATATTTATTCTTTGGAATAAGAATTTAAGTGCATATTTTTGCAGAATACGGGGCATATGTGCGTTTCGTCATATGTTCCGTTATTTATAGAAAGAGGTGAGTTGATGGTAGAATTTGATAATATAAAAATTTCATTATCAAATTACGATGAACCACTGCTTGAAATGGGGAACTCACTTTGACTTAGCTAATAAGCGTGACAGAGTCGAAGAATTGGAACACACCATGGAAGAGCCGGGATTTTGGGATGACCCGAATAAATCGGCAGCGGTTGTTCAGGATTGTAAAAAATTAAAGTCAGTTATAGAAAGGTATGAAAAACTTTGTGGAGACAGAGATGACATACTTACACTTATCGATATAGCTGAGGAAGAAAATGATGCCAGTCTTTTGCCGGAAGTTGAGGAATCATTTCAGGCATTTGAAGATGAGTATAAATCACTTAGGATAGAAACATTGCTAAGCGGAGAGTATGATAAGTGTAATGCAATACTTACACTTCATGCGGGAGCAGGCGGAACAGAGAGCTGTGACTGGGCAAGTATGCTCTGTCGAATGTATCAGCGCTGGGCTGAAAAAAAAGGTTTCAATGTCGAAATGATAGATTTTCTTGACGGTGACGAGGCAGGCTACAAATCAGTTACATTGCAGATAGATGGTGAAAATGCATACGGTTATCTGAAATCAGAACATGGTGTTCACAGACTTGTAAGAATTTCACCGTTCAATGCGGCAGGAAAAAGGCAGACTTCATTTGTATCATGTGATGTTATGCCGGATATAGAGGAAGACCTTGACGTTGAGATAGCAGATGATGATATCCGAATTGATACATATCGTTCAAGCGGTGCAGGAGGACAGCACATAAACAAGACATCATCGGCAATCCGTATCACACATTTCCCGACAGGAATAGTGGTACAGTGTCAGAATGAGCGATCGCAGCATATGAATAAAGATAAAGCCATGCAGATGCTCAAAGCAAAACTCTATATGCTTAAACAGCAGGAGCAGCTTGAAAAAGCAAGCGGTATCCGTGGAGAAGTCAAGGATAATGGATGGGGGAGCCAGATTCGTTCATATGTTATGCAGCCGTATACTATGGTTAAGGATAATAGAACAGGTCAGGAAGTAAGTAATGTTACAGGTGTTTTAGACGGAAACATAGATCCGTTTATAAATGCATATCTTGCATGGATTACATCAGCAGACAAAGAAAAGTAAGAGAGGAATGGAGGAAGAGATGGTAAAAGTAGGAATATTAGGATATGGTACAGTAGGTTCAGGTGTTTTTGAGATATTAAACAAAAACAGTGATATTATAACAAAAAGAGCAGGTCAGGATATAGAAGTAAAATATGTACTTGACCTTAGAGATTTTCCGGGAGACCCAGCAGAAAATTATGTTGTACATGACTTTTCAATACTTGAAAATGATGATGAAGTAAAGATAGTTGTTGAGACAATGGGAGGACTTCATCCGGCATATGAATTTGTAAAAGCAAGTCTTCTCAAAGGAAAAAATGTTGTAACATCAAACAAAGCACTTGTTGCTGCATTTGGTACTGAACTTTTACAGATTGCCAGAGACAAAAATGTAAACTTTTTATTTGAAGCGAGCGTTGGCGGCGGTATTCCTATAATAAGACCACTTCAGACATCATTAGCTCCTGATGAGATAGAGGAAATTTCGGGTATATTAAACGGTACTACAAACTTTATTCTTACTGAGATGACAGAAAACGGTTCTGATTTTGACTCGGTACTTAAAGATGCACAGGCAAAAGGTTATGCGGAAGCAGACCCTACTGCAGATGTAGAGGGATATGACGCATGCCGTAAAATTGCAATCCTCACATCACTTGCATATGGCAAACAGCTTGACTTTGAAGATATTTATACAGAGGGTATCACAAAGATAACAGACAGAGATATAAATTACGCATCAAAGCTCAAAGCGAAAGTAAAGATTTTTGGTTCAAGCAAATTAGCAGGTGACAAGGTAAGTGCAATGGTAGCACCTAAGCTTATCACACATGACCATCCTCTTTACAGCGTAGACGGTGTATTTAACGCCATACTTGTAAAAGGAAACATGGTTGGTGATGTAATGTTTTATGGTCAGGGAGCAGGAAAGCTTGCAACAGCAAGTGCGGTTGTTTCTGACATCATGGAAGCGTCAAAAAATCTTGAAAATAATATAAATGTAATTTGGTCTGCTGATAAACTTGAGCTTATGCCAATGGACGAAGTAGTATCAAAATTCTTTGTAAGAGTATTAGGAAACAAAGCTGATAATGAAGCAAAAATCAAGGAATTATTTGGCGAAGTTGAGTTTGTGGATGCAGGTTATGCAGACGAAACAGGTTTTGTAACAAAAGATATCACTGAAGCAGTATATGAAAATGCGGCAAAAGAGATGGGAAATGTTATAAATAAGATTCGTTTTGATGCATAGTGAAACATAAAAATAGTTGGCGCGGAAAAATTAAATCGTTGTAGTATAACACTACTTATAAATTGACAGTGGGCGGCTATTTTATAGCCGTCTATTGTTGTTTTTTTTGAATGAATGGAGAGTAACATGGAAAGCAGACTTGATATTGCGGCAAAGATTGCCGAGGAATTGGAAATAAAAAAGTGGCAGGTTGAAGCTGTAATAAAACTTATAGATGAGGGGAACACAATTCCTTTTATTGCGAGATACAGAAAAGAAGCACATGGTTCGCTTGATGATGAGCAGCTTAGAAATCTTAATGAGAGACTTACATACCTTAGAAACCTTGAAGAAAAGAAAGCACAGGTTATAGCAAGTATTGAGGAGCAGGGAAAACTTACAGAGGAACTTAAAGCCCAGATAGAGCAGGCACAGACACAGGTTGTTGTAGATGACCTTTACAGACCATACAGGCCAAAGAGAAGAACAAGAGCAACAATTGCCAAAGAAAAAGGTCTTGAACCGCTTGCAGATATTATCCTTGAGCAGACAACTACAGAACCTATAGAAAATATAGCCGGAGATTACATATCAGAGGAAAAGGAAGTCAATTCCGCAGAAGATGCTGTATCGGGAGCAAAAGACATAATAGCTGAGATTATTTCCGATAATGCAGATTATCGTATGTACATAAGAAACATAACAATGCAGGAAGGTTTTCTTATTTCAAATGCTAAAGACGAGAAAGCAAAGTCGGTTTACGAGATGTATTATGAGTTTCAGGAGAAACTTGACAAGATTGTCGGACACAGAATTCTTGCAATAAACAGAGGAGAAAAAGAAAAATTCCTAACGGTAAAGATTGAGGCACCGGAAGAAAGAATTATAGGCTATCTGAAGAAAAAGGTGCTCACAAATGACAATCCGAATACAAACGAAATTCTTTCAGAGACAATAGAGGACAGTTATAAGAGACTTATAGCACCTGCGATAGAGCGTGAGATAAGAAATGAACTTACTGAAAAGGCAGAGGACGGAGCGATAAAGGTATTTGGTAAAAATCTCGAGCAGCTTCTTATGCAGCCACCTATTCAGGGAAGAAACGTACTTGGCTGGGACCCGGCATTCAGAACAGGATGTAAACTTGCAGTAGTTGACAGTACGGGAAAAGTGCTTGATACCACTGTAGTATTTCCGACGGAGCCGCAAAATAAGATAGAAGAAACAAAGGCTGCCGTAAAAAAACTTATTGATAAATATGATATTTCGCTTATATCAGTAGGAAACGGAACAGCATCGAGGGAATCCGAGCTTATAATTGCCGATATGTTAAAGGAAATCAAAAAGCCTGTTCAGTATATTATTGTAAATGAAGCAGGAGCGTCGGTATATTCAGCAAGCAAACTTGCGACAGAGGAATTTCCGGATTTGAATGTTGGAGAGAGAAGTGCCGCATCGATAGCAAGAAGGCTTCAAGACCCACTTGCAGAACTTGTAAAGATTGACCCAAAATCAATCGGTGTAGGTCAGTACCAGCATGACATGAACCAAAAAAAGCTTGAAGAAACACTTACGGGAGTAGTAGAGGACTGTGTAAACAGAGTCGGAGTGGATATAAATACCGCATCCGCATCGCTTCTTGAATATATTTCAGGAATAAGCAAAACTATAGCAAAAAATATTGTAATTTACAGAGAGGAAAATGGTAAATTTACAAACAGAAAACAGCTTCTAAAAGTAGCAAAGCTTGGACCGAAGGCATTTCTTCAATGTGCGGGATTTTTAAGAATAGAGGGAGGAGATAATCCTCTTGATGCGACAAGCGTTCACCCTGAGTCATATGAGGCAGCGGAGGCACTTTTGGAAAAATTGGGAATTTCCCAGGATGAATTAAAGGAGATACAGGCAGAAGCCGCAAAGACAAATGATAAGATAAAGAAGTCAGAAACAGCCAATCCTGAAAAGAAGAAAAAGAAAAAAGACTTTGTCATTAAAAAGAAAAATTCAGCATTTGGAGCTGCACTTATGAAGGCTTTAGGTGATGGTGACGGCATTGAATTTAATGAAGATGAAGATAAATCAAATAACAAAAAGAGTAATTCATCAACGTCAGGAAAAAATGTTAAAAACAGCATTGAGTACCGCATAAAAGATAAAGCTAAAATGGCAGAGGAACTTGGCATAGGAGAAATAACACTTTCAGACATCGTAAAGGAGCTTGAGAAGCCGGGAAGAGATCCGCGTGATGAGATGCCAAAACCTATACTTCGTACAGATGTGCTTGAAATGAAAGATTTAAAACCGGGAATGATATTAAAAGGAACGGTAAGAAATGTTATTGATTTTGGTGCATTTGTGGATATAGGAGTTCACCAGGACGGACTTGTTCATATATCTGAACTTTCTGACAGTAAATTTGTAAAGCATCCGCTTGATGTAGTAAGTGTAGGAGATATAGTTGATGTTAAAGTTATGAGTGTTGATCTTGAGAAAAAGAGGATTCAGCTTACAATGAAACTGAAAGGCTAATAAATATGAAAAAATTATTTGTTGAAGTAAAGAATGGCGGAAAGATGACTTACAGTGTAAGTGACCTTAACAAATTGGACAGGATGTACGAGACAGAGGTATTTGAAAGAAAAGAAAAGAGGGTAATGTCGCCGTTCAAAAAGGAAATGCAGAAAAGTTTTCAGGCACAGGTAAGGGATTATGCATTTGAAAAGATATTGGACAGACATCTTTACACATTCAAATATATGCTTGTGATACCTGATCCATATGGTGTCGCAAAGCAGACAGCACTTATTTTGTTTAATTCTTCAAAAGAGTATAAAGTTGTGTACAGAGTTCTCGGTGATACACCTGATTGTGATTTTACGGGTGAGACAGGATTTACTACAAGACACAGAGTTCCTATACTTGGACTTTATGGAGGAAGAAATAATAAGATAGACCTTAAACTTGTTGATAAAAATGGTGAAGTTGTCAAGCACAGAATGTTACAGATATATGTGTCTCCGATTCAGGAAAACATAAGAAAGATGGTATCTGACAACGACATGAAAATGTCACATTTTGGATTTATACTGTTAAATACTGCCATAGGAAGTCCTGTAGCAATTGACGGGCATGGTGATGTAAGATATTCGCTTCAGATAAAAACGGGAAGATTAGGTATGATTCCTCTTGCAAATGGGCATTTTCTTCTTGTAGATAAGACGGCGAACAGAGTTGATAAGTATGGAAAAGTTACACTATGCAGATATCATGAGATAGATTATATGGGAAGGGTTTATAAGACATATCTTCTTGAACACAAAATAGGAAGAGCCATAGCCCAGCATGGAGAGTCACTTTTCTTTATAACGTCATCTGATGATGAACATCTTTCAGACAGAATAGCAGAATTAAATTTAAATACGGGGGAGCTTGTAAAATATTGTGACATACATGCCATTATAGGAGAAGAATACAGGCAGTACGATAATTGGATTGATACATCGTATATTGAGTATAATAGTGGCAAGCTTCTCATAACTGCAAAGAGATTGAATTCTGTTATAAATATTGACTGGAATGAACAAAAGATTGAGTGGATTATAGCACCGCAGCAGGTATGGAAAGACAGTAAAGCAGAAAAATATGTACTAAAGGATATATCTGTGAATGATGAGAAGAGCGCAAAGATACCAATATGTTCGTTGCCTGAATATACATCTCTTATGGAGGACAATAACGGGAAACAGAAAGCAGTATTGTTTGATATAAGAAATGTTGTCAAAATTGATGGGAAAGTGATTGTACCCGGAGGAAAGCGGTCTGTAAAAAATTCATTGGTCAAAATAATAGACATAGACGAGAATGACATGTCATTAAAAGTTGAAAAATGTATTGAGGTACCAAGTTCAATAAGATTTTCAAGAGTGCTTCATTCACAAGATGAAAAGTATCTTTTGGTCGCTCAAGGCTATCTGAGAACACAAACAGGGGGTGTTAGAGGTATAATCCAAGAGATAGATGCAGCAACAGGAGAAAAACTGCACGGTGCAGGTATCAAAAAAGTTTTTTCTAATGCATGGCCGTTTGCACCGGATATAAAAGATTATTGTGTATCAATGGAGAAAAATGACAATGCGATTTTAGGAAAACTTAATCCTTTAGAAAAGTTTGAAGGCATTATGCCGGCACTGTCTGAAAATAAGACAGACGGATATTTCTTTGGGAGCGGCAGAATATGTGATGATTTGTTTTTGTGTAATATGAGACCGGGAACGGTAGATAAAATATATTTTATCGGAGAGAAGCATTCATATGTCAAAGATATGGAAAATGTAAAATTTGTGAATAAAAAAGAGGGATTTGCAATTCCTTTAAACGATTTTGAGAAAGATGAATATCATGTATATGTTGAATATGATGATGAGGTTCATAAATTAAAAAATGAGATTCGTATTATAAAGTAATATAGTGGAGCAATCCGTGGCATCTAATATTTATGATTGATGCAAAATCAAGCGTTTTAGTATAATGAATATATTAAAGATTTAATTTTAGTTGTACTACATTAGGGAGGGATAAATTACAGACAACCTGGCAAAATATGGAGGAAAATATGGAGCAGTTACCAAAATCAAAAAATACAACAGCAAAGTCGGAAAATAATCTTACATGGCATAATATGGACATAACAAGAGAGGTTCGTGCCGAAAAAATGGGGCAGCAGCCTAAAACAATATGGCTTACGGGGTTATCAGGAGCCGGCAAGTCTACAATAGTAAATGAATTGGAAAAAAGATTGTTTGTTTACGGAAAAAAGACTATGGTGCTTGACGGTGATAATGTCAGAATGGGATTAAATAAAAATCTTGGATTCAGCGAGGAAGACAGGGTTGAAAACATAAGACGTATAGCTGAAGTATCTAAACTGATGAATGATGCGGGAGTTATTGTACTTACATCATTTATTTCTCCTTTTAGAAAGGATAGAAGGAATGCAAAAAAAATAATAGGTGAGGACAGTTTTATTGAAGTTTATATAAGCACACCTATAGAAGAGTGCGAAAGAAGAGATGTAAAAGGACTTTACAAAAAGGCGAGAGCCGGAAAAATAGCAGATTTTTCAGGAATTTCAAGTCCTTATGAGGCACCTGAAGCACCTGATATTGAAGCAGATACTACAGGCAGAACAATAGAAGAGACAGCTGATTATATATATTCGGAATTAAAGAAACACTTATAGACAAAGGACAGTATATAGCAATAAAAATTCTGTATACTGTCTTTGTCAGATTTTACTAAATATAATGTATCTAATATTGTAATGAAATTAAATAAAAGTATTTGATTTTGTAATATAAATCAACTTTTTTCTTGAGTAGGGTTGCCTTATTCATAGTAATCCTATATGATATAGAAAAAAGATAGGAATTTAAAATATGAAGGCAAATATACAAAAAGAATTTAAACTGATGGCTTCGATTTTTAAAATAGGTGTTGTTGGTTTCGGTGGAGGAACAGCTCTTATACCTGTTATAGAGAGAGAAGTTGTAGAAGACCAGAAAATAGTTGAAAAAAGTGAATATGATAAGGATGTTATTGTCGCCAGTATCACTCCGGGAGCACTTCCTGTAGAGATTGCGACAGGTCTTGGAAAGCGCGCGTATGGTGCAAGAGGAATGGCACTTGCTGCATTTCTTATGGCTTTTCCGGGAGTGCTTATGACTGTACTTATGCTGTCTGTATTGTCAAAAGTTGATGAACAGCTTTTTGTACAGATAGAATGTCTGTCTATCGGACTTACTGCGTTTATAAGCTGCCTTCTTACACAGTATGCCGTAAAAAGCATGCAGGAAGCCAAAAAAGAGAGTACAAAGAGGTTTCAGCGTGCATTTGTGATAATGATAGCTGTATTTTTATTATCATGCGGAAAATCGGTTTACAGTATACTCGGTATAAAAGCTTCGCCGATATTTGGTCTGTCAACAGTTCAGGTTCTGGGAATAGCCTTCTTTGGGATTTTTTATACACATTGCAGATTTAATATTAAAAATACGCTAGTATCAGGAATAATAATTATATTATATGTACTTTGTGTGGGAAAAGCAGGGATTATCCAGAATGCGTATCTTGAAACAGGATTAAAGGTGTTAATGTTTGTACTTGCAATCCGTGGACTTTGCATCTGTACAAGATATGGTATGAGCAAAGGAAAAAGACCTGAAGAGGAAATTTTAAAATCAGGCAATAAACTTACAACTGCGAAATTCACAAAAGAAATGGTTACATGGTTCCTGTTTTTGCTTATCCTTTCGATACCGGCGGTAATAATAACAAAAGATACATGGCTTTATCTTTTGAGAGGATTTGCTTCATCAATCATATCATTCGGAGGCGGAGATGCATATTTGTCTGTAGCTGACGGTATGTTTGTAAGTACTGGAATGATAAGGGAAAGTGAGTTTTACAGCCAGCTTGTATCAATAGTTAATGTATTGCCGGGTTCGATTTTATGTAAAACACTTGCCGGAATCGGATATTTCATCGGATACGATATAAATAACAGCATACTTGAAGGTTTCGGGGTTGCACTTGCTGGATTTGCGTGCAGTGTGGCTGCATCGGGGGTTGTATTTTGTATAATTTATTATTTATATGAAAAATTTGAGGGAATAGCAGTATTCAGACTTATAGGAAGATGGATTAGACCTATAATAGCCGGACTTTTATTAAATGTCATGGTGTCAATGATATATCAGAACATTGCAACAGGACTTGCCATAGGCGGCAAAGTAGCAATAACACTTGTAATTACATTTATTATTTATATAGTAAATCTTGTTCTTATGTTAAAGGTTAAGGCAGGTAACGGAGTGCTTATTCTCATATCTGCCGTATTCGGACTTGTACTTTGCAACGGTATTTTAATTTAGGAATACGATTAAAAAATATTATAACTACAACCATAAATTTATATTGATTTATCCTGATATGATTTGTATAATGTATATATAAAAATGTTGATTGTGCAAAAATAATTGGCAGTTATGTACAAAAATAATGTTATTATATGATGCAATGGAGCAATCCGTGGCATCAAAAATACAATTATATAGGAGGTAGATAAATTATGGCAAATCGTTTTATCTTAAATGAAACATCTTATCACGGAGCAGGAGCTGTTGCAGAGATTGCTACAGAGGTTAAACAGAGAGGTTACAAGAAAGCTTTTGTATGTTCAGACCCTGACCTTGTGAAATTTGGTGTTACAAAGAAAGTTTTGGATGTTCTTGAAAAGGACAGCCTTGACTACGAACTTTATTCAAATATTAAGCCAAATCCTACTATTGAAAATGTTCAGACAGGTGTAGAAACTTTCAAAAAATCAGGAGCAGATTATCTTATAGCAATCGGTGGCGGTTCTTCTATGGATACTGCCAAAGCAATAGGAATTATTATCAACAATCCTGATTTTGCAGATGTTGTAAGTCTTGAGGGAGTTGCTGAGACAAAGAATAAATCAGTGCCTATCCTTGCTGTACCTACGACAGCAGGAACAGCAGCAGAGGTTACCATCAATTACGTTATAACAGATGCGCAGAAAAACAGAAAAATGGTTTGTGTAGACCCTAAAGATATTCCGCTTGTGGCATTTGTAGACCCTGATATGATGTCATCTATGCCAAAAGGTCTTACAGCAGCAACAGGTATGGACGCACTTACACATGCGATAGAAGGTTATATTACGGCAGGTGCGTGGGAACTTTCAGACATGTTCCACTTAAGGGCAATTGAGATAATCTCACGTTCACTCAGAGGAGCAGTTGACAATACACCAGAAGGCAGAGAAGGCATGGCACTTGGACAGTATGTTGCAGGTATGGGATTTTCAAATGTAGGTCTTGGTATAGTACATAGTATGGCACATCCTCTTGGAGCACTTTATGATACACCACACGGCATTGCAAATGCAATCATACTTCCTACGGTTATGGAATATAATGCAGAAGCTACAGGGGAAAAGTATCGTGATATAGCAAAAGCAATGGGAGTTGAAGGAACAGAAAACATGTCACAGGAAGAATACAGAAAGGCAGCAGTAGATGCCGTAAAACAGCTTTCAAAAGATGTTGGAATACCTGATGACCTTAAAGAAATCGTAAAGAGAGAGGATATTCCATTCCTTGCACAGTCAGCATATGATGATGCATGCCGTCCGGGAAATCCAAAAGAGACAAGTGTAGAAGATATTACAAAGCTTTATGAATCACTTATCTGACAATACAAAATAAAAAATAATCACTGTTAAAAACTGCCACAGAGTATCACGATTTTATCGTTGTTCTGTGGCAGTTTTTTTTCGTTCAAAATAAAAATTACACAAGTTTATCAAGGTCTTTAACATCGCAGGTGATAAGCATGGTCATATTGTTTGTGAGTTTTATATCGGGAGAGGGATTTACTTCATATTCTGATGAAGTATCTTTTCTGATTGCTATCACATTCAGGTTTTCTTTGTTGCGAAGGTCAAGTTCTCTGAGTGTCTTGTCAACCCAGTTATTTTTTACATCAATTTCGACCATTTTTAATTTATCTGATATTTCCATAAAATTTATAACACGTCTGTTAGAAAGTTTCCTTGCCAGACGTATTCCGGTTTCGTGTTCAGGCATTATTGTCTGGTCTGCACCAAGTTTTTCAAGGATTTTTTTGTGAGTTTCATCCTGTGCTTTGCAGACAACAGTACCAACACCTGCATCTTTAGCATAAATTGTGGCGAGAATACTTATATCAAGTTTTCCAGTGATAGCTATAACAACGGCATCCATATTTGAAAGACCAAGAGTATCCATAGCCTCTGTATCTCTTACATCGACGGCAACGGCACATGTTACAAAATCAGCAACGGAATGAACACGTTCCTTATCAATATCAATGGCGAGAACGTCAGCACCGGTATTTGTGAGTTCTATTGCGACACTTCTGCCAAATTTTCCAAGTCCTATAACAGCAAATGAATTATCCATACAATCCTCATTTCTGCGCACATTTTCTGAATATAAAAGATTTGAGTCAGGTGCGCACAGACTCAAATTCTTTGTAACACAAAAAGCTGTGTGAATTAAATTTATCAGCCAACAGTAATGTCTTCGTGAGGGAAAGATACAAGTTCTTTCCTGCTGTCATTATTAAAGAAGATAACCATTGAAATCGGGCCTATACGACCGAGGTACATACATATGATTATAATAAGTTTTCCTAAAAGATGAAGTTTTGGAGTGAAATCTCTTGTCAGTCCCACAGTTCCGATTGCACTTGTTGTCTCGTAGACAACATCGACCATTGAACCACCTTCAGCCTGGTAAAGGCTAAAGGATGCCAGCAACAGAAAAGATATACTGACCATTGTTATTGCGAGAGCTTTAGTGACAGTTTGGTGCGGTATATTTTTTCTGAATACAAAAAGGTGGTTTTTATTTTTTACAACTGCCCGTGTACTTAAAAATAAGGTGGCTGCGGTTGTTGTTTTTATTCCGCCTGCCGTACCTATTGAGGAACCGCCGATAATCATAAGAAAATAACATAAAAGGACGGTACCGTGTCTCAATCCTGATTGTGAAAAAGTAGCAAAACCGGCAGTTCTAAGTGTAACAGACTGGAAGAAACTGGCGATTATCTTACCTGAAAAACTCATATTACCAATTGTATCTGAATTTGTATATTCAAGAAGAAATATAAGCAATGCACCGCCAAAAATTAAAATAGCAGTAGTGATAAGTGTTATTTTTGTATGAAGCCTGAGTTTTTGCAAACATTTTTTAAAAGAAAATCCTTTTATAAAATGATTTTTAAAACCGTCCATAATATCTTTCCATACTATAAAACCTATTCCGCCGGAGATAATTAAAAACATTGTAATCAGATTGATCCATACATTTGAAGCATATATTTCAAGGCTGTTTTCGCCAAGCAGGTCAATACCTGCATTACAAAAAGCAGACACCGAATGGAACAGAGAAAACCACAATCCTTTTATCAGCCCATAATCCGGAATAAAAACAAAACTGTAACATATTGCACCGGTTATTTCTATTATAAATGTTCCTTTAAAAATAAATTTCAAAAAGCGCACCAATCCTTTAAGTGTGCTGAGATTCAGTGCATCTTCCAAAAGAAGACGGTCACTTAGAGTAATACGGCTTCCGGCAATCATCATAATACCGGTGACGAAAGATACAATACCAAGACCGCCAAGCTGTATAAGTATAAGAATTATGATTTTTCCAAACAAACTCCAGTGAGAGGCTGTATTGACAACAACAAGACCTGTCACGCAGACAGAGGTAGTTGAAGTAAATAACGCATCGATGAAAGGAGTAAAAGTGCCATTGGAAGAACAAAAAGGCAGACATAGAATAAAAGCACCTATGAAAATTGTACCTAAAAAACCAAGGGCGATAATCTGAGTAGTAGACAGCTCTTTAATCAAAGTTTTAAACATATAAACCTCATTCCATAAATAAAACCATAAATAAAAAGATAAAAACAAAAATCCCCATATCATGACAATTCATAATACGAGGATAATCAAACGTGCGCGAGAAGATTCGAACTCCCGGCCTTCTGATCCGTAGTCAGACGCTCTATCCAGCTGAGCTACGCGCACATATTTGAGTGATGCTTTCGCACCAACGAGTTATACTATAACCTATCTAAAAGAAAAAATCAAGTACTTTTTAAAAAAAATTTAAAAATCTATATAAAACTATATAAAACTATATCAATCCCTGCGTCATAAAATCAGCCCCAAAATGTAAAGCTTGCAACATTCATAACCATTGTGATATAAATATATGGGGTAAATAAAAGAATGGAGGACGATATGGTCGTATCTGAAATTGTAAAAAAACTTATCGATATAAATGGAGAAAAACAAGTAGCAGAGTCGGAACCTATGAGCAGACATACTACATTCAGAATAGGAGGTCCGGCAAAAGTATTTGTCAGTCCTGATAATATAGAAAAGATAATAAAAACAATAGAATTACTTAAAAATGAAAAATGTGATTATTTTATACTTGGAAATGGAAGTAATATTTTGGCAGCAGATGAAGGATATGACGGTATAGTTGTATCTACTGAAAGTTTAAAGGATTTAAATATAGAAAGAGAAGACGGTGACGAAACTTATATATATGCAGAGGCGGGTGTAATGCTCTCAAGGGCAGCTGTACTTGCATCGGAAAGTTCGCTTACAGGTTTTGAATTTGCAGGAGGAATTCCAGGGACAGTCGGCGGAGCGGTATCTATGAATGCCGGAGCATACGGAGGGGAGATAAAGGATGTCATAGTAAGTGCGGATGTGCTTATGAGTGATGGAACAGTTGTAAAACTTACAAAGGATGAACTCGAACTTTCATATAGAAACAGCATTGTACAGAAAGAAAAAATGATTGTTTTGTCGGCAGAATTTGCATTGAAAAAAGGAAATAAAAGTGAAATACTCGACAAGATGAAAGATTTTTCGCAGAGAAGGCGTGATAAACAGCCATTAGAGTATGCAAGTGCCGGAAGTACATTTAAAAGACCTGAGGGATATTTTGCCGGAAAACTTATAGATGATGCAGGCCTGCGCGGTTACAGAGTCGGAAATGTCATGGTATCTGAAAAACACTGTGGTTTTGTGGTAAATATGGGCGGCGGAACATGTGAAGAAGCAAAAGCCGTGATAAACCATGTAAGAGAAGAGGTTGAGAAACAATTTGGTGTTACTCTTGAAATGGAAGTAAGAAAACTTGGTTGGAATTAAAAGCCTGATAAAAAGGCAGGAGAAATGAGGATGGATATGCGTTTTGTAATAGTTACGGGAATGTCAGGAGCCGGAAAAAGTTCGGTGCTTAAAATGCTTGAAGATATCGGATATTTTTGTGTTGATAACCTGCCGGTAAAACTTATACCAAAACTTACAAAAATGTTTATATGTGAAACTGACAGTATTGATAAGCTTGCACTTGGTATAGACATAAGAAATCTTGAGGGACTCTCATATCTTGATAAAATTCTCGACGAGATGAAAAATGAAGGTTATAAGTATGAAGTACTTTTTCTTGATGCGGACAGCAATGTTTTGGTTAAGAGATACAAGGAGACGAGACGAAATCATCCGCTTGCACTTCAGGGCAGGGTTGATAAAGCAATAGAAGCGGAGAGAGAAGAACTTCAATTTATAAAGAAACGTGCAGATTATATAATGGACACAAGTCATATGCTTGTACGCGAATTAAAACAGGAGATAGATAAAATATTTCTCAAAAATGAAGAGTATCAGAACTTTTTTGTTACGATATTATCATTTGGTTTTAAATACGGAATACCGGCAGACTGTGACCTTGTGTTTGATGTAAGATTTCTGCCCAATCCATACTATATACCGGAACTAAAAAAGAAAACAGGCAATGATTTTGAGGTGTTTGATTATGTCATGAAATCAGAACAGGCAAAGCAGTTTGACGAAAAGTTGTTTGATATGGTGAAATTCCTTATACCTAATTATATAACAGAAGGGAAAAATCAGCTTGTCATAGGAATAGGGTGTACAGGCGGAAAACATCGCTCCGTTTCATTGGCAAATGCATTGGCAAAACATATGCAGGAACTTCCGTACAGTCTGAAAACAGAACATAGAGATATTGAGAAGGATGCAAAAATAAAGGGAGAGTAGTACATGTCATTTGCAAGTGATGTAAAAGAAGAAATAGGAAAACAGACAGACAGGGGAAGGCATTGTCAGATAGCACAGTTTGCGATAATATTTGCACTTACGGGACATATAAAAAAAGATTTTAAAAATGATAATTATATTGAAATGCGAACAGAGAACTTGACAGTTGCAAAGAAATCTTATATGTTATTAAAGTGTATGTTTGATACTTCACCTGAGGTAATGATACGAACACATAATCTTCAGGTTCAGTCAAAAAATTATTTTATATGTATAAAAGACAGCGCACTTGTAATAGAAGTGTTAAAGACCATAAAACTGTTGAGTGATGAAAATCAATGGGGTGATTTTGGAACGGTAAATAAGCTTATAGTACAAAATATGTGCTGCAAGCGTGCATTCCTTCGAGGAGCATTTATGGTAGCTGGTTCGGTGACGAATCCTGAAAAGGGATATCATCTTGAAATAGCTGTTCTTTCAGCAAAACTTGCAGAGCAGTTAAAAGAGGAAATGAGTGCTTTTGACATTGATGCAAAAATTGTTGAGAGAAAAAAATATCAGGTTGTTTATATAAAAGAAGGAGCGCAGATAGTCGATTTTTTAAATGTCATAGGGGCGCATATGGCACTTATGGAATTTGAAAATGTCCGTATTGTCAAAGAAGTGCGGAATTCCGTAAACAGACAGGTGAATTGTGAGACAGCAAATATAACAAAGATAGTAAATACTGCCGCCAGGCAGATAGAAGATATTAAGTATATTCAATGTAATATGGGGTTTGGTACGTTATCAGACGGATTGAGAGAGATTGCCGAACTAAGACTTGAGTATCCTGACAGTTCACTGCAGGAGCTTGGGAAAATGTTAGACAATCCCATAAGCAAATCCGGTGTTAACCATCGTTTGAAAAAACTAAGCAATATTGCAAATGAGCTCAGACAGGAAAAAGAGGGTATCAGTTGAGAGACTGAATACGATGTCTGACAAAAGGAGGAACAACATGATTACAAAAAAAATTCAAATTCAGCTTCAGAATGGGTTGGAGGCAAGACCTGTAGCAGTATTAGTTCAGGTTGCAAGCCAGTACAACAGCAGCATCTATGTTGAGTGTGATGACAGAAAAGTAAACGCAAAAAGTATCATGGGTATGATGACACTTGGACTTACAGCAGGTGAGGAAGTTGTAGTTTCAGCAAATGGAGATGACGAACAGACAGCTATGGATGATATTGTAAAGTATTTAAGCACAGCCAATGCATAGATAGATATTGCCTGAAATAAAAAATGAAAGCAGACGGTTACATTATATGATGCAGTCTGCTTTTTGTTTTTTGAAAAACTATTTAATTATAAATTATAACAGTTTCGTTATTATGTAGCTGCATTTAAAGAAGAGGAGGCCGGTGTATATGAGTTTTACACATCTTCATGTCCATACACAGTATTCTTTGTTGGACGGTTCATGCAAGATAAATGAGATTGTAAACAGAGCAAAAGAACTTGGAATGAAAAATCTTGCGATTACAGACCATGGAAATATGTACGGTGTCATAGACTTTTATAGAGCATGTAAGGCGGCGGATATAAATCCTGTAATAGGCTGTGAAGTGTATGTGGCACCGGGGTCAAGGTTTGATAAGAAAAATGAAAAGGGTGAAGGAAGATATAACCATCTTGTTCTGCTTGCGGAAAATGATAAGGGTTACGCAAATCTTATGAAGATTGTTTCAAGAGGATTTACGGAAGGCTTTTACTACAAACCGAGAGTAGATTATGAAGTACTTGAGCAGTTTCATGAAGGAATTATTGCGCTTAGTGCATGTCTTGCCGGAATTGTGGCAACGAATCTCAGACAGGGATTTTATGACGAAGCAAAAAAAGAAGCTCTAAGACTGAGAGATATATTCGGAGAAAATAATTTTTTTCTTGAACTTCAGGATCACGGAATATCAGACCAGACAACTGTAAATCAGGGACTGCTCAGAATGAGCCAGGAGACTGGAATTGAACTTGTTGCGACAAACGATGTACATTACATAATGGCTGATGATGCCAAGGCACACGATATTTTGCTTTGTATCCAGACACAGAAAAAAGTTACCGATGAGGACAGAATGAGATATGACGGGGGTCAGTATTACCTCAAATCGGAAGATGAGATGAAAAGTCTTTTTCCGTATGCACTGGAAGCATTGGAAAATACGGAAAAAGTTGCAGACAGATGTCATGTTGAGATTGAGTTTGGCAACTATAAACTGCCGCATTATGATGTGCCTGACGGATATACGGCATGGGAATATCTGAACAAGCTTTGTAATGAGGGACTTATAAGAAGATATGGCAAGCCTGACAAGTCACTTAAGGAAAGGCTTGAATATGAGCTTGAGACAATTCATACCATGGGATTTGTTGATTATTTCCTTATTGTATGGGACTTTATTAAATATGCGAGGGACAATGGCATAAGCGTCGGACCGGGACGAGGTTCAGCAGCCGGAAGTGTTGTGTCGTATACGCTTGGGATTACAAATATAGACCCGTTAAGGTATGACCTTCTCTTTGAAAGATTTTTGAACCCTGAACGAGTGACAATGCCTGATATAGATATAGATTTCTGTTATGAAAGACGTCCTGAGGTCATAAAATATGTAATGGATAAATATGGAAGAAATCATGTGGTTCAGATTGTAACATTCGGAACTATGGCAGCAAGAAATGCAATAAGAGATGTCGGAAGAGCACTTGATCTGCCACTCAGTTTTGTGGATATGGTTGCAAAAGCGATTCCTATGGAACTTGGAATTACAATAGAAAAGGCATTGAAGGAAAATCCTGAATTAAAAGCACTTTATGACAGTGATGAGCAGGCGGAAAATCTTATTGATATGTCAATGCGTCTCGAAGGACTTCCACGTCATACATCAATGCATGCGGCAGGGGTTTTGATAAGCCCTGAGGCGGTAGATGAATATGTGCCGCTTTCGAGAGCTTCTGACGGAACGATAACAACGCAGTACACGATGACAACACTTGAGGAACTTGGTCTGTTAAAGATGGATTTCCTTGGACTTAGAACACTTACCGTTATACAGAATGCGGCACACATGGCAGGGCTTGCCGATGATACCATGATGGATATTGATTATGACGATAAAAAAGTGTTTGAAATGATAGGAACAGGAAAGACAGAGGGGGTATTTCAGCTTGAAAGTCCCGGCATGAGACAGTTCATGAAAGAATTAAAGCCTCAGAACATGGAAGATGTTATTGCCGGAATTTCACTCTACCGTCCGGGACCTATGGACTTTATTCCCAAATATATAGCAGGAAAGAACAACAGAGACAGTATAGTTTACGACTGCCCGCAGCTTGAACCGATACTTGCACCTACATATGGCTGTATTGTATATCAGGAGCAGGTAATGCAGATAGTAAGAAACCTTGCCGGATACAGTTTTGGACGAAGTGACCTTGTACGCCGTGCCATGGCTAAAAAGAAAACAAAAGTCATGGAGGCAGAGCGTAAAAACTTTGTTTATGGAAATGAAGCTGAGGGAGTAAAGGGATGCGTAGCAAACGGAATAGATGAAGCTGTTGCAAATAAAATCTATGATGAGATGATTGATTTTGCAAAATATGCTTTCAACAAATCACATGCGGCGGCGTATGCGGTAGTATCTTATCAGACAGCATACTTAAAATGTTATTATCCCGTTGAATTTATGGCGGCACTTCTCACGTCCGTAAAAGACAATACGACAAAAGTCATATCATACATTATGAGCAGCAAAAGCCTTGGTATAGACATTCTTCCACCTGATGTAAATGAGGGATACAGCAGATTTCATGTGGCAGGTGGCGCAATACGATTTGGAATGTCGGCAATAAAAGGTGTAGGCGAACCGGTTATCGAGGCTATAGTAGCCGAAAGAAAACGTGGAGGAAAATTTGAATCCATGTATGATTTCATGAAACGTCTTACATCAAAAGAAATAAACAGACATACAATAGAGAATTTTATAAAAGCAGGAGCACTTGATTCGATGCCGGGAAACCGCCGTCAGAAAATGATGGTGTACGACTCGATGCTTGACAGTGTAAACAGAGAGAAAAAAGATGCAATCGCAGGACAGATGTCACTCTTTGATATGGGCGATGAAGAACTCGACAAGGCAAATGAGATAAAATATCCGGACATTGAAGAATTTGGCAAAGAGGAACTTCTTGGATTTGAAAAGGAAGTTCTGGGTATATATATAAGTGGACATCCTTTAAACGATTATACGGAGCTGATGGATAAAAACTGCACAAGGTCATCACTCGATTTTATGGTATCGGAAGACGAGGATAATTCATCGGCAAAAGTCGCAGACGGAGAAAGTGTTGTTATCGGTGGCATGCTTTCGGATAAGAAAGTGAAAGTCACAAAAAAAACAAATAAACTTATGGCATATATTCAGATTGAGGACCTTTATGGAACAGTTGAAGTCACAATTTTTCCTAGAGATTATGAGAGACTTAAACCGCTTCTTGAGGATGATGCAAAAGTATTTGTAAAGGGAAGGGCACAAAACAGCGAGAACGGTGCGGCAAAACTTATATGCCAGGATATAATACCTTTCGACATGATACCGTGTGAATTGTGGATACGATTTGAGGATTTGGATGAGTTTGCTTCAAAAGAGCAGGAATTATATAAAAATCTGCTTCCGTATGACGGAAAAGATATGGTATGTATCTATGCCGCAAAGGAAAAACAGATAAAAAGACTTCCAAGAAGCAGAGGTGTAGATGCAAGAAGACTGGTTAGAGATGAAAACTTTAAATTTATGCCGAAAGAGGCACTTGCAATTCGTGAAAAGAGTATTGAAAAATAATCAAATTTGCCGTAAAATTATATTGGATAAATGAGAATAAGTCATAGTAAATTTTATGTAAAAATACTTATTGTACTATACTTATTGTTTCGGAAAATTTATACTAACGTTTTTATTTTACGATACTTAAGGAGGACATTATGAGTAATGCTGTTAAGACTATTGGTGTGCTGACAAGCGGTGGAGATGCACCGGGAATGAACGCTGCTATAAGAGCAGTTGTCCGTACAGGAATTTCAAACGGACTTAATGTTAAAGGAATCAGAAGAGGATATGCAGGCCTTTTAGAGGAAGATATCATTGATATGAACAATCTTTCTGTATCAGACATCATTCAGACAGGAGGAACAATCCTTTATACTGCTAGATGTCTTGAATTTAAAAAGAAAGAATATCAGCAGAAGGCAGCAGAAATCTGCCGTAAGCATGGTATTGACGGTATAGTAGTTATCGGTGGTGACGGTTCGTTCAACGGAGCGAGCAGACTTTCGGAACAGGGAATAAACACGATAGGAGTACCGGGAACCATTGACCTTGATATAGCCTGTACAGAGTATACTATAGGATTTGATACAGCTATAAATACAGCTATGGAAGCTATTGACAAACTTAGAGATACATCTGAATCCCATGAGCGCTGTAGTGTCGTTGAGGTTATGGGACGTACAGCAGGTCACATTGCTCTTTGGACCGGTATTGCGAGTGGTGCAGAATATATTCTTACTACTGAGAAATATCACGGAGATATTCAGAGAATTATTTCAAAAATTCAGGACAGAAGAAAACTCGGCAAGAAAAATCATATTATAGTAAATGCCGAGGGAGTTGGAAACTCAGCAGAAATGGCTAAGATTATTGAGGTAGCAACAGGCGTTGAGACAAGAGCGACAATTCTTGGACATATTCAGCGTGGTGGAAACCCTACATGTAAAGACAGAGTATTTGCATCAGCAATGGGTACTATGGCTGTTGAACTTTTATGTGAGGGAAAGAGCAATAGAGTTGTAGGATATAAAGAGGGAGAATTTGTTGATTTTGATATTCAGGAAGCACTCTCAATGTCAAAAGATTTGGACCCATATTTATTCCATATTACTCATAAACTTACAACAAGATAATAAACAAATTCAAATAGAATAGAAGGAGGTAAGTTTGTCTATGAAGAAACTTTTTAAATTTGCTGCGGGTGTGGCAGCGATTGCGGGAGCAGCATGTGGTGCTGTTTACTGTCTTAAAAAATTCTGCGGAATCGACCTTTTAAAGAGAGATGAGGACTTTGATGACTTCGATGAAGAATTTGATGACGATTTCGATGATGATTTTGATGATGAAGACGAAGATGACGATGAAGCAGAAGACGCTGAGCCGTCAAATGATGATGAAGCAGGTGACAGGGAATATGTGACACTTGACATGGAAAGTGAAGATACATCAGATGACAGTGAAAAGGCATCAGAGGATGATGAAAAATCAGATGAATAAAAGAAAGTCTTTTGACATATGATTCAAAAAATCTGTGTGGATAAATCATGCCACGCAGATTTTTTTGCATTTTTTTTTTATTTCTGTTATAATGGCAAATATTTGTTCGTATAAAATTATAGGAGGTTGCATGATATAATGAGCGAGTATACAGGAAAAGAGATAGTGATACTTGAGGGGCTTGAAGCGGTAAGAAAAAGACCGGGAATGTATATAGGTTCTACAGGTTCGAGGGGACTTCATCATCTGATATGGGAAATACTTGACAATAGCATAGATGAACATCTTGCCGGATTTTGTGATGAGATACATATTACAATGCGAGGAGACGGGGGTATATGTATAGAGGATAATGGACGAGGTGTTCCCGTAGATATACATCCTACAAAAAAAGTATCGACGGTGCGTGTGGTTTATACGATACTTCATGCAGGAGGAAAGTTTGGAAATTCTGCATACAAAGTATCAGGAGGGTTGCACGGTGTAGGTTCATCGGTTGTTAATGCACTCTCAACGCATATGATAGTTGAAGTAAAAAGAGGCGGATTTGTATACAGAGATGAGTACAGAGATGGAGGTCATCCTGTAGTTGAGCTGAAAAAGGGCGCGCTTGAGCCGGTAGGAAAATGTGCAAAATCAGCGACAGGAACAAAAGTTACATTTTATCCGGATGCCGAGATATTTGAGACAATACATTTTAAAGCAGAAGTTATAAAGAAAAAACTTAAAGAGATAGCATACCTTAATAAAAATCTTAAGCTTATATTTAAAAATGAAAACGACGGAGAAGAGCAGACATACCTTGAAGAACATGGTATAAAAAGCTTTGTATCTTACATAAACAGAGATGCACATGTACTTCATAAAGAGCCGATTTATTTTGAGGGATCAAGCGGTGATATAGAAGTGGAAGTTGCCCTTCAATATACGACGAATTTTACAGAGCAGATAAATCCATACTGCAACAGAATAAATGTGGTAGATGGAGGAACACTTGTAACAGGATTCAAGATGGCACTTACCAGAGTTATGAATCAATATGCGAGAGAACTCGGAGTGTTAAAAGACAAAGATGAAAATTTTGACGGTAAAGATATAAGAAACGGACTTGTTGCAATTATTTCAATAAAGCATCCAGACCCGCAGTTTGAGGGTCAGACAAAGACAAAACTTGGAAATACCGATGCCAAAACGGCAGTAGATGAGGTCGTGACAACAGAGATACAGCGTTATCTTGACAAAAATATCAATGTGCTTCAGGCAATCCTTGACAATTCAGTGAAAAGCTACAATGCAAGAAAGGCAAGTGACAAAGCAAGAAATACGGTATTAAAGCAGTTAAATGATGTAGATACAAAGAGCAAACTGGCGGCATGTACATCGAAAAATCCTGAAGAGTGTGAGGTATATATAGTCGAGGGAGATTCAGCCGGAGGTACAGTAAAGACAGCAAGAAACAGAAAAACACAGGCTGTTCTGCCGCTGAGGGGAAAAATACTGAATGTAGAGAAAGCATCACTTGAAAAGATTTTATTGAACAATGAGATAAAATCAATGATTGCTGCGTTCGGATGTGGTATAGGTGATGAATTTGATATAAGTAAATTGAGATATGATAAGATTATCATTCTTACCGATGCCGATGTTGATGGGGCACACATAAGCACATTGCTGCTCACATTTTTCTATCGTTTTATGCCGGAACTTATTTATTCAGGTAAAATATACAGAGGACTTCCGCCACTTTACAAAGTAGATTATGAAGCACTTGACAAAAAAACGAAAAAGAAACAATCAGAGTATGTATTTAATGATTTTGAACTTGAAAAGTTTAGAAAAAATAAGAACAATAAAATAATAAGCATACAGCGTTATAAAGGTCTTGGCGAGATGGACGCATCACAGCTCTGGGAGACGACACTTGACCCAGAGAGCAGACTGCTTGCACAGATAAACATAAGTGACGGTGTAGATGCAGACGATGTAACGACAACACTTATGAGCAGTAATGTGCCTCCGAGACGCCAGTTTATAATGGAAGAAGCACAGTATGCAAATCTGGATATATAAGAAATGGGGATTAGAATGAAAACGAAGGAACAATCGATTATACAGCTTGATTTCTCCGAGGAAATGAGAAATTCATATAGAGATTATGCAATGAGTGTTATTATTGCAAGGGCACTTCCTGATGTAAGGGATGGATTAAAGCCTGTTCAGAGAAGAATACTTTATGCTATGGATGAACTCGGACTTGCACCGGATAAACCACACAGAAAAAGTGCACGTATAGTAGGTGATACTATGGGTAAGTATCATCCTCACGGTGACAGTTCCATCTATGATGCGCTTGTGCATATGACGGAAGATTATTCACTTTCACTGCCGCTTGTTGACGGACATGGAAATTTTGGCTCAATAGACGGTGACGGTGCGGCAGCTATGCGTTATACAGAGGCAAGACTTTCAAAACCGGCAATGACAATGCTTGAAAATCTTGATAAGGGGCTTGTACCATTTGGACCAAACTTTGACGAGAGTGAAAAGGAGCCGCTTGTACTTCCGGCAACACTTCCAAATCTCCTTATAAACGGAACAACAGGAATTGCGGTAGGAATGGCGACAAATATGCCGCCGCACAATCCGGGAGAAGTGATAGACGGAGTTATTGCATATATGGATAATCCTGAGATTTCTACAAAAGGACTTATGAAATATATAAAGGGACCTGATTTTCCGACGGGTGCTTCAGTGACAAATTCAGATGATTTGTTTGAAATTTATGATACAGGTGAGGGAAAAATAAAGCTGCGTGCAAAAGCAGAGATAGAAGCGGGCACAAACGGAAGAAAAAATATCGTGGTAACGGAAATTCCATATACAGTAGCAGGAAACAAAACAAAACTGCTTGAAAATCTTGTATCATTATCAAAGGATAAAGTGTTTGATGAGATATATGATGTGCGTGACGAATCGTCAAAGGAAGGAATAAGAATAGTAGTAGAAGTAAAAAAAGACAGAAACGCAGAAAATCTTTTGAACGGACTCTATCAAAAAACATCACTTGAAGATACATACGGCGTAAATATGCTTGCCGTAAAAGATAAGCAGCCGATTACATTTACACTCAAAGGGCTTGTACAGGAATTTGTGGAGTTTCAGGAGGAACTCTACACAAAAGAGTACGAGCATCTTTTGGAAAAAGCGAAAGCAAGACTTGAGATAGTAGCAGGACTTATAAAAGCGACAGATGTAATTGATCTTATTATAGAAATACTTCGAGGAAGTGATTCGGTAAAACAGGCTAAGAACTGTCTCATAAACGGAGTGACAACGGATATTAAATTCAAGTCGCAGAAGTCTAAGAATGCGGCAGCAAAACTTGATTTTACAAAAAATCAGGCAGATGCGATACTCGCAATGCCGCTCAGCAAATTGATAGGACTGGAACTTTTAAAACTTCATCAGGAGAACGATTCGCTGCTTGCAAATATAGAAGAGTACAATGGAATACTTGGAAATATAAATGAACTTCACAAAGTTATAAAGGCAAGACTTAAAAATTATAAAAAACAGTTTGGCAGAGGAAGACGCACACTGATTACAAATCTTGATGCAGGAAAGTATGTCGAGGAAGTAAAAGAAGAAAATCTTTATGTGCTTATTGACAGATTTGGTTATTGCAAGTCAGTAGACGAGTCAAGTTATTCGAGAATATCCGAAGAATCGTTAAATGAATATACACATAAAATACAGATAAGGAATACAGACAAGTTATGTGTATTTACCAGAAACGGATTTATGCATCAAATAAAAATGAATGCGATACCGAAAGGGAGAAACAGAGATAAAGGTGTACTTATACAATCACTGTGTAAACTGGGTGACGATGAGGCACTCACATATATAGCATTTGAAGATTTATTTAATTCACAGCTTTTGTTTGTGACAAAAAACGGTCTTGTGAAACTTGTATCAGGCGTAGAATTTGAAACAAACCGTTCAATGATAAATTCAACAAAACTTGACGATGGGGATGAACTCATAAAAGTACGCCCACTCACCGATGAAGAATCAATATCAGAAGACAGCAGTGTGGTCATCATAACACATAAAGAAGCATCACTGCGTTTTCCACTCTCTCAGGTAAATGAACTCAAAAAAGCCAGCAAGGGAGTAAAGGGAATAACCATGGCAGCAGAGGATTATGCATGGTGTGCAGAAGCAGTATCAAAAGAAACGGAGACAATTGAACACGACGGAAAGAGATTTATGGTTAAGAAGATAAAGACACGCAAGCGAAATGATAAAGCGACAAAAACTAAGATAAGGATGTAAGTTTTTTTGGGTGAGGAAAATTAACTGTTGGTTTATTTAAAATCTTGTGGTACTGTCAAGAGCGTTTATGTGATATGTTTTAAATATTTCTCCGGTTAGGGTATTGAAACCTTATTTTATTTTTGATAACATAAGTGAGGTATAACTTTTATAAAAAATAAAAATTGTATCAGGTTAAAACAAAAATGACCTTGAATATACAAAAGCAGACACGAACGGAATCGTCTGATTTACAGGGAGACTGCTTTAAGAAAGGACGACACAACATGAAAAAGACACCATTTGTAACAAAAGAACAGATTGAAGAAATTGCAAAGACATATCCTACACCTTTTCATATATATGATGAGAAGGGAATTAGAGAAAATGCACGCAGACTTAAAAAAGCATTCTCATGGAACAAAGGCTATCGTGAGTATTTTGCCGTAAAGGCAACACCAAATCCTTTTATACTTAAACTTCTTCAGGAGGAAGGATGCGGAGTGGACTGCTCATCACTTACAGAGCTTATGATGTCAGAGGCATGTGGATTTAGCAATAATGATATCATGTTCTCTTCAAATGTTACACCGGCAGCTGAATATAAGAAAGCAAAAGAGCTCGGTGCATATATAAATCTTGATGATATTACACATATAGATTTTCTTGATGAAGTAGCAGGAATACCAGAAACAATCTGCTGCCGTTACAATCCGGGCGGAGTATTCAAGATGGGAACAGACATTATGGACAACCCGGGAGATGCCAAATACGGTATGACAAAAGAGCAGATGATAGAGGCGTTTAAGAGACTCAAAACAATGGGAGCCAAATATTTTGGAATCCATTCATTCCTCGCAAGCAATACAGTAAGCAATGAATATTATCCTACACTTGCAGGCATCCTCTTTGAACTTGCAGTAGAGCTCAAAGAAAAGACAGGTGTTGAGATTAAATTTATCAATCTCTCAGGCGGAGTAGGAATTCCGTATACAGAGGACAAAGAGCCGAACGATATAGCAGTTATCGGTGAGGGTGTACACAAGAAGTTCGATGAGATTATGGTTCCGGCAGGAATGGGAGATGTAGCGATATTTACAGAACTTGGACGTTTCATGCTTGCACCATACGGAGGACTTGTAACAAAAGCAATTCATGAGAAACATATCTATAAAGAGTATATAGGAGTGGATGCGTGTGCAGTAAACCTTATGCGTCCGGCAATGTACGGAGCATATCATCACATTACCGTACTCGGCAAGGAAAATGAGCCGTGTGACCACAAATATGATGTAACAGGTTCACTTTGTGAAAACAATGACAAATTTGCAATTGATCGTATGCTTCCAAAGATTGACATGGGAGACTATCTCTTTATTCATGATACAGGAGCACACGGATTTGCCATGGGTTACAACTACAACGGCAAGTTAAAGTCAGCAGAGCTTCTTCTCAAAGAGGACGGAAGTGTTCAGATGATAAGAAGAGCAGAGACACCTAAGGATTATTTTGCAACATTTGACTTCTGCGATATACTTAAAGATGTTAAATACTAATACAGCGAAAATTATATCAATTATTAATTGTACCAGAAATAGTAAATGATAAAAATTGTTCAAATTGCATAAAAACAAAGAGAGACACCGATAAAATTTGTCGGTGTCTTTTTTGTTTTATAGCTGTTTTCAGGTAAAGTTTTCTTTACGAAAGACCGATAAATAATATGAAAAAGCATTTATAAGATTTAAACAGGTGGTGATTATATGAGAATTGATGCATTAAATCAGGTAAGCCAGTTGTATCAGGCAAACAAACCTAAAAAGGTTTCAAAAGGCAAAGAGAACGATACAGCAGATAAGTTTGAAATATCACAGTCAGCAAAGGATTATCAGGTGGCAAAAGCAGCAGTCAGCGAATCATCTGACATAAGAGAAGAAAAGGTGGCTGAACTTAAAGAAGCTGTAGCGAGTGGTACTTATAATGTATCAGCAGCAGAGATTGCCGATAAGATGGTAAGCAGATATTTTGATTCAATTTTTTAAATAAGCCGGGGGCATTAGATGTCTGGGCGTGAAAAAAGAGGAAAAAGATTTGGCTAGTTTAATGGATGAACTCCTCGAAACATTGAGCGAGGAAAGAGATATTTATGAACAGCTTGCGCCGATATCAGAGAGAAAGACAAAGGTGCTTATAAAAGAAGACCTTGAAGAACTCAAAAAGATAACGGACGAGGAGCAGCTTCTTGTTGATAAGGTGAGTATCATTGACAGGAAAAGAGAAAAGGTTATAAAGAATATCAGTGTGGTTTTAAACAAAGATCCAAAGGAATTGGATTTGGCAACACTCGGAACTATACTGTGCAAGCAGCCTGAGGAAAGAAAAAAACTGAATCAGCTTCATGATTCATTGAAGAAAGTTATGAACAGGCTTGTCGTTGCAAATGAACAAAATAAAGAACTTATAGAAAATTCCCTAGGAATGATAGAGTTCAATATGAACTATATTAAAAGCACAAGGATGTCGCCGGGAAATAACAATTATAATCGTAACGCCGCTACGAGTTACACAGATTCAGACAGAGGCGGATTTGATGCAAAACAGTGATTATATGTTATACATTAAACAAAGAATGTATAGCGTATAGTCATAAGCGTCAGGAAAGATTATGGTTATACGGTGTACATTCTTTTTTTGATTTATGTGATGCAAGAGTCAAAAACAGATAGCAATCTGTGGCATCATCATTTATATGTGATTTGACAGAGTTCATAAAATATGGAGGAAGAAAGATGAGCTTATTTACAAGTTTACAAAATGGGGTTTCAGGTCTGAATGCTGCGTCGGCGGGGCTTAACACGACTTCGCACAACCTTGCCAACACAAAAACGGCGGGATATACGAGACAGCAGAACATTCAGAAAGATATGTATTATCAGACATTCAAAGTTACAAACAATGCAACTATGAAAGTGGGTATGGGAACGTATGTGGCGGATGTACGTCAGATAAGAGACATGTTCCTTGATAAAGAGTACAGACTTCAGGTCAGCAGACAGAGTTTTTATGAGAAACAGGTTGAATGTGAGCAGGAAGTAGAAGATATATTTGGTGAAACGGAAGGCGTAGAATTCAGAAATTCGATGAAAAGCATATGGGAGGCAGTCCAGAACCTTTCAACAAATCCTGAGAGTGTTGTAAACAGACAGCTTTTTATAGCACAGTGTGAGTCGTTTATAGAGACGGCTAAAAATGCCTACAATGCAATTACTAAGTACCAGACGGGTCTAAACAATGAGGTTGCAAAGCAGGTAAAAGAGATAAACAGCATAGCAGATCAGATTGCAGATTTGAACAAAGTAATAGCTGAAAAGGAAGCAGCCGGAATAGAAAATGCAAATGACTACAGAGACCAGAGAAATCTTCTTATGGATAAACTTGCCGGTTATACATATTATACATACAACGAAGATGTAGACGGAAAAGTACAGATATATATAGATGATGCACCACTTGTTATTGAGACAAAATCATTCCATATGAAAACAGAAAGTGCCACACAGACAGGCATGTACAATGTAGTATGGGAAGACAGTGGATTTGGAGAGGTTTACAATACAGACGAAGCGTATTCGACAGCCAAAAAGACAGATACAGGTTCGCTCCTCGGTATACTTACGGCGAGAGGAAAGAAGAACGCCGTATATAGTGATATACCACAGCAGCCTGACCCAAATGACACGAAGTATCAGAAAACAGATGGCTCTTTCAACCAGGATTTATATGATGAAGATTACGGCAAATATAAGGATAAAGTAGAACTCTACAACAATACTACAGGAAATTCAATCCTCACACAGGCAGAAGCACAATTTGATTTGCTTATACATGGCGTTGTCACTATGCTCAATGACATCTTTTGCCCGAATGTTAAGGATGACAGCGGAAGCAGCAAAATACAGTTCAACACAGCTGTGGAGGGAACTACGAAAGATGAAGTCGGAAACGATATTACATTTAAG
This sequence comes from Butyribacter sp., assembly GCF_056818865.1. Taxonomy (NCBI): domain Bacteria; kingdom Bacillati; phylum Bacillota; class Clostridia; order Lachnospirales; family Lachnospiraceae; genus Butyribacter; species Butyribacter sp. Next base: position 25,334 of record NZ_DBLYGC010000004.1, on the reverse strand, counting down.
CTTGATGCGACAAAGAAATATAAGATACTTGATGTGAAGAACACACCTGTGGGAGCAGATGATGATGAAACAATAGGAACAGAGCTTTTTACAAGAACAGGTTCATCAAGATATACAAAAATCACACTTACCGGTCAGGTATACGCAGACAATTATACAGATGAGGATGGAAATCAAATCGGACTTGCAAAAGACAATGGAGACGGAACATTTACACTTTATGTCTACAATGAAGAAAATGTTACCATAGAGAAAGGTACAGATGGCAAATATACATATGTTGAACATGGTGATGATTATACTGAAAAGACTTCAATGTATACAATCACGAATCTTCAGATAAATCCGGATATACTTGCTGACTATTCACTTTTACCTATAAAAGCAAATTCAGCAGGCGGTGATTCGGGAGCATATGCACAGGAAATATACAAAGAGATACTTACAGCCTGGAAGTCAGATTTTGCGGTACTCGACCCTAATACTAAGACATCATACACATATGATGAGTATTACAATGAGATGATAGGAAATTTCGGATCAAAGGGAAAAGTATGGCAGACTGTAGTAGATAATCAGGAAAAACTTGCCCAGGAGGTTGAGGGTAAGAGACAACAGGTGTCAGGAGTATCGACAGATGAAGAGCTTACAAGTCTTCTGACATATCAGCATGCATACAATGCAGCATCAAGATACATAAACGTAGTAAACCAGATGCTTGAACACTTGATAGAGAGACTCGGATAAAAACGAAAAATTCATTGGAGGTAGAATATGGCATCAACATTTTTTGGACTAAATATAGCTGTATCCGGAATGAATACATATAATGCCGTGCTCAACACAACAGCACACAATATATCAAATACAAAAACAACCGGATATTCAAAGCAGGTAGTAAACCAGCAGGCTAAAAAAGCATTATCCCTTAAAACATCTTTCGGAATGCAGGGAACAGGTGTAGAAGTTACCGAAATAGTAAATACAAGAGATTCATATTATGATTATAAGTACAGAAAGAGTACAACAACACTCGGATATTATGATACAGCCAAATATTATATGAGCAGTATTGAAGATTATCTTTATGTAAAAGATGAAAAGAGCGGTGGACTTTCAACATCTTTAGATTCATTCTTCAAATCACTCATAAATATGACAACAGATTCGACAGACACCACAAAGAGAGCTGAAACAGCAGGTTATGCAGATGCACTTGGAGAATATGCAAGAAAAATGTCAACAAATCTTCAGACACTCCAGAATGACATAAACACTGAGATAAGTTCAACAGTCAAACAGATAAATGCGTATGCAGAACAGCTTGCAGCACTTACAAAGCAGATAAACTCACTTGAGGTATATGGAAACCAGGCAAATGACCTTCGTGACCAGAGAGCGAGAATATTGGATGAGTTGTCACAGCTTGCAGATGTTGAAGTGACAGAAAAAAATCCTGAAACAGGAAGCGGACTTCATCAGTACATAGTTGCACTTGGCGGAAATATACTTGTAGATACTTACAATTACAAAACAATATCAGTAGAAGCATCTAAGACAAAGGATAATCAGTGCGATAATCAGGGACTTTACGGACTTAAATGGAGTGACGGACAGTCATTTAATATAAGAAATACAGTACTCGGCGGAAAGCTTCAGGCATTGTTTGAACTCAGAGACGGAAATAACGGAGAAAACTTTACGGCAAAGCTTACAAACAATGGTAATGGTTCATGTATAGGAACAAAAAATAACAAATCAACAATCACATTATCAGCAAAATCAGTAAGCGGAGCAAACAACTGCGATTTAGCAAAATTAAGCATACCGGAAGCGAATGCATGCCTTACTATAGCCGGAAAAGATTATAAATATGATTCATTTGAAGTAACAGTAGGAATTGACGGAACATATACATACACATTTACATTATCGGAACCGCTGGAAGAAGCAGATAAGAAAAACATAAAGACAGCATTCGATAATAGCGAGTCTGCATCGATAGGAGATTCGGTAGACTTTAGAGGAATACCTTATTATATGTCACAGTTAAATGAGTTTATCAGAACATTCTCAGCAAATGTAAACCAGCTTCAGAATGCCGGTTATGACATGGATAATAATAAAGGTGTAGATTTGTTTGTCGGACTTGATAGTCAGACAGATAAGCAGATGAACATGATTGAGCTTATCAGAAACACAAAAGACGGATATTATTATTTGAATGGAAGCAAGGTATTTTCAGGAAAAGTTACAGGAGGAACAACAGATGCTCCGAAGGCAGCAGCCGGCTCAGACCTTGAATCATATCTTACAAACAATGAATATACAATAAAAGGAAAATCTGAAACAGCAGTCAGTGCAAATGGTATAAGCGGAAAGAAATATACACTCTTAGATAAAAATGGGGAAGAAGCAGAAACGATATTTGTACCGGATGACTCTAAAAATGTATTTACTTTCAGTTCATCAACAAAAGAAAGTACGGATGGTAATATTTATTCTTCTTATTATAATGTCACCGCAGCACGTTTTCAGGCAAATAAGGATGTTGTAAAGGATGGAAGACTTATAGCAGCCGCTAAGTATTCACAGGACAAGACAGGTATATCAGAGTCGGGAAATCTTGATAAACTTGTAGCATTGCAGAATGACCAGAATATATTTAAGCAGGGAACACCGACAGCTTTCCTTCAGATAATGACAGCAACAGTCGGAGTAGATTCAAATAAGATAGTGGCAGCAACAACAAACTCTGAAAATATACAAAAAGCGATTGAGAACAGAAGACTTTCGGTAATGGGCGTTGATGAGGATGAGGAAGGACAGAACCTTATAATTACGCAGAATTTGTTAAATGCGCAGTACAGAGTGATTTCAGTAATGAATGAAGTGCTTGACAAACTTATAAATCAGACAGGTGTATAAAATACCAAATCTTCGATTTGGTATTAAAAAAAGGCAAAGACAGCCTTTTCAAGAACGTATATAAAAAAACAAAGACAGTCTTTTTCAAAAATATCTGGCAAAAAAGACGAAGAAAATTTTTTGAATTACCACAATAATACAGGGCTTGATAGTTTATAGAAGGGGGATTGACATGAGAGTAACGAATTCCATGATTTCAAATAGTGCTTCGGCACATATTACAAATGCAAAAAACAGTCTTTTGAAATATTCTGAGCAGTATACGACACAGAAAAAGATACAGAGGCCTTCAGATGATCCGACAGTTGCTGTTCGTTCTTTGAAGCTTCGTACTACATATTCTCAGCTTACACAGTATGCCGAGAAGAATGTAAAAGATGCAATGAGCTGGATGAACACAACAGAAACAGCACTTTCAAACATATCAAAGAAATTTGATAATATGAAATCATATCTGAACCAGGGAGCAAATGATTATCTTAAAGCAGATGACAGAAAGTCAGTATTAACAACACTTCAGCAGTATGTAAATTCTATTTTTGAGGATGAGGCAAATACAGATTATTCGGGAAGATATGTATTTACAGGTTATCGTACGGATACATCACTTTTATTCCCTGAGAATACAGACAAACTTTCATATCAGATAAAAGAAAACTTTTCATATGATTCATTTGACAATATAACTGTAATAACAGGTGGAGCGAATTATGACTCTACTATAGCAAACGGTCAGCAATATACAGATAAAACAGCAAAGAAAAATGAAGTATATCAGTTAAGACTTGCATATGATAACTGCTCAAAAGATGCATTCGCACAGGCAGGCACCAATGGTACAAGCATAGCCATATCGTTCACATATAAAGACCAGACTACAGGTAAAGATACGACAGAAGTTTATGCAGCGGCAGGCTATAATGGAACACCGGCGGCAAAAGGAAATATCATTACACGTTCATCAACAGATACAAATGCATACGAAGTAGGTGACAATGAAATCGTTTATCTTTATGATACAGGAGAAGTTCTTGTCGGTAAAACAAAATATGCAGACATTCAGACAAAGCAGGCAGATTTCAGTGTTACATATGTTAAAAATGATTTTGAAAAGAATGACATAAGACCTGAGATGTATTTTAAATGTACGGCATATGACTCGGTAAACAATAAAACAACTGATTATGCAGACCCAAGTGATCAGGAGATAGAGTACGAGATAAATTACAGCCAGAATATAATCGTAAACACACAGGCAAAAGATGCGATAAGCACGGATATTTACAGAATGGTAGACTATATTTCTAAAACAGTGAAATATGTTGATGAAGTAGAGACAAAGATTGATGAAGTAGACAAAATGATATCAAATACTACTGACAAAGACAAGCTTGCAACGCTCAACAGTCTTAAAACATCACTTGAGACAGAAAGAGACCTTCGCTCAAAGGTAATGACGGATGCTTTTGGAATGGGACTTACAATGATTGATGAAGCAGGGCAGAAAGTAAGCGTTGCAACATCAGAACTTGGAGCAAAATATAACAGGGCACAGCTTACATACAACAAGCTTCTAGATGAACAGACAGATTCGGAAGACAAGCTTTCTGAAAATGAGGACGTAAGCCTTACTGATGTGTACATAAATCTTACACAGGCAGACAACCTTTATCAGGCATCATTGTCCGCAACAGCTAAGATACTTGGAAATTCACTTCTTAATTATATTTAAATAAAAAATCATAACAGATGGAAAGGATGCCGGATGTGATGAATAGAAGTTCATTGCTTCCGGTATTCTAAATTTAGAACGGAGGTTTGTATGAAAATAGATACAAAATATTTCGGTGAAATAGAGATTGGTGATGAAAAGATAATCCACTTTGAAAGCGGTATTATGGGGTTTGAGGAATACAAGGATTTTACTATTCTTTATGACAGTGAAGCAGAGAAAAAGCCGTTTTTTTCATGGCTTCAGTGCGTGACTGAGAAATGGCTTGCTTTTCCGGTTGTCAATCCTTTAAATGTGATAAAAGACTACAATCCCGTAGTGGAAGAAGCACTTCTTGAACCGCTTGGCGAACTTAAAGATGAGGATATAGTTCTTTTTGTACTTGCCACTATCCCTAAAAATGTAAGAGAAGCTTCAGTTAATATGAAGGCGCCTATTATAGTAAATGCCGCAAATGGAAAAGCTATACAGGTAATTCTTGAAAAAGGCAATTACAGTATAAAACATAAAATTATAGAAGACATTGGTAAAGAAACATCAAAATAGGAGGTAGTATGTTAGCATTAGCCAGAAAAACAAACCAGTCTATTATGATTGGCAATGATATTGAGATAACATTGCTTGAAATAAAAGGCGACCAGGTGAAAATAGGAATAAATGCACCCAAATCTGTACCTATATACAGGAAAGAAATATATGTGCAGATACAGGATGAAAATAAAAAAGCTTCAGAGGGAGAGATAGATGTAGAAGCTTTAAATAAGTTATTTTCCGGTAAAGCCTAAAAAAAAGCGTGGAATTGCCGATATAAAGGATAAAGCAAATAGTTTCTTTAGAATGTCATAAAAAGGATTTTGAAACACTTTAAAGAGAGCAACAGTTTATTAAATGTAGTGAAAAAGGAAATCACATGGAGGTGTATTATTATGGAAATAGAATCAGTAAATCAGGCAGGGACTCAGAGTGCAAATGTGAACGCGGCACCGGTATCGGAAAATTCATCCGGCAATACGGTGAAAGCAGTCAAAACACAAGGTAAACCGGTCACAACATCAAATGTAGCAAGTCAAAAACAAAACGGTGGTCAGAATCCTGAGACAGAGACAACTTTGGATGGTAAGAAGGTAGCTCAGAGCACTATTGACAGCACTATGTCGGACATAAACTCAAAAATAAAAATGTCTAATACACAGCTTAAATATTCAATAGACGAAGAAACACAGCGAATATCCATAAAAGTTATTGACCAGAATACAGACAAGGTTATACGAGAAATTCCACCTGAAGAAACGCTTGAAGCAATAAAGAAGATATGGGAAATAGCAGGTATTATAGTAGATAAGAAATTATAAGAAATAAAAGGAGGTATCATTATGCCAATAAGGATGACAGGACTTACATCGGGACTCGATACAGAATCTATTGTAAATGCCCTGATGTCAGCACAGCGTACAAAGCAGACAAAGGTTGAAAATAAAAAACAGAAACTTGAATGGAAGCAGGAAATTTGGAAGGGACTCAATACAAAGATTTACGGATTTTATAAAGATTCGCTTTCAAAGATGAAGTATGCTTCAAACTATTCGACAAAAAAAGCCGCAGTTAGTGATTCAACAAAACTTACAGCAACTGCATCAACAAAGGCCGCAGCAGGTTCATATAAGGTTGAAATCCATTCTATAGCATCAGCACAGTATGTAACAAGTGGAAAACTAAGTACTTATAAAGATAGTGATGGCAATGATAAAACAGCTACTTCTTCAACAAAGCTTAATGATTTAGGGATGACATCAGGTACTGTCTTAAAGTTAAAAGTTGGTGATAAGTCAACAGCGTTAGAGGTAAATGACAGTACTACAATAGATGATTTTGTTAAATTCTGCAGTGATGCGGGACTTAATGCCACATTTGATGAGAAACAGCAGAGATTTTTCCTTAGTTCAAAAGACAGTGGTTCAGAAAATTCATTTGAATTGTCTGCTAATGATTATTCAGGTGACGGTAAGAACATTATAAATAACATTAATGATTCAGTGGGACTTTCAAATCTTACATCAGAACAGAAGAAAACATATAATTCTATTGTATATGGAGCAATATCAGCTAAAAAAGAAATCTCAAGTGAAGATATTGCTACATTACAGACGCTTGCAAAAAGTTCAGCAGATGCAGAGGCAACAAGTAAAGCAACAGCTTTTTACAGAGCAAAAATGGAAAAAGGTTATACTATTTCGGATGAAGCTGAAAAAGCAATCCGTGAAAAGTATAAGGATGATACCACATTAACTGATGCTGATAAGGAAACAGCTATTCAAAAAGAAATAGATGAAAAAAAGAAAACTGAAATCGATGCGGCAATGGCAACTGACGAGAGCAAAGCTGCTATAGCAGAACTTGTTAAAAAAGGAATAACAGATGCTACTGTTACAGGTGCGGGATTATCATCAGATGATGCATCAAAGTACACTTTTGCAGAAAAGACAGAAAGAGATAAGATTGCTGAAGAAGCAGTGACAAATTCAGTAAAAGCATATAATGCTGTTGCAAAAACAGGACTGACATCGGAGAGTAGTGCATTGTCAGCTTTGGGAATGCAGAATTTTAGCATGGAAGCTCTTAAGGACAAGCCAGGCATTTCAGAGACCGCACCTGGAAAGGGAATGGTTCTTACAAAAGCTAAGGATACAGAAGTTGTATATAATGGAGCAACGCTTACGAGCACGACTACCAGTATAGATGTAGCAGGAGTAACACTTAATCTTCTTGGAACTACACAGACGGGAGAAATTCAAGATCCGAATGACCCAGATAAAAAAATACCTGTATATGGAACTGTTAATGTAACAGTAAGCAATGATACATCAGCTGTTTATGATACAATAAAAGAATTTATTACAGAGTACAACAGTATTCTCAAGACGATGAATACATATTATGATGCGTCATCAGCAAGCAGTTATGAAGTACTCACCGACGAACAGAAAGAGGCAATGTCTGATGATGAAGTTGACAAGTGGAATACTAAAATCAAGGATTCATTGCTTCGCAGAGACAGCACGCTAAGTGGACTTATATCTACTATGAAAACCAATATGATGGGTACAGTTACTGCGTCAAATGGCAAGACATATTCGCTTGCTAACCTTGGTATTACGACTTCTTCAAAGAATTATAATGAGGGGGGCTTACTTCATATTAAAGGTGATGAGGATGATGATGAATTTGCAGACTCAACAAATACACTTATGCAGATGCTTGAGGAAGATCCTGATACGGTCAAGGAAGTATTGTCAGGACTTGCGAAAAATCTTTATGACGGTTTAAATAAAAAGATGGGAACATCTACACTCAGTAGTGCACTTACATTTTATAACGATAAAGAGATGGCATCGCAGCTTTCAGATTACAAGAAAGAAATATCAGATTGGGAATCGAAACTCAGTGATATGGAAGAAAGATATTATTCACAGTTTAGTGCGATGGAGACTGCACTTGCAAAGATACAGAGTCAGCAGAATACATTGTCAAGTTATCTTGGAAGTTAATTAATTATATATTTTACATAATACATTTTAAAAGTAGCGGCAGAGGTTATATCAATTGTTGCTACTTTTAAAATTTTGTTAAAAAGAGCAAATTTTATCTTTATAATATTATTGAAATTTAGTAAAATAAAAAAAGCTGGATATATGTATGTAAATTAAAATTAATCGAGAAATGAGGAGAAAATATGATACCAAACAAGAGGAATGCGGCACAGGCATACAAACTTAATGCAATAAAAACAGCATCGCCGGCAAGACTTACGAGTATGCTTTATGATGCAGCAGTCAGATTTACAGACGCAGGTATAGAACTTATGGAAAATGATCCTAATAATTATGAGGAGATAAATAAGAATTTAAAAAAAGCTCAAGATTGTATAATGGAGCTTAGAATGGGGCTTGATTTTAAATATCCTGTAGCGGGCGAGTTTGAAAAAGTATATGATTATATATATAGAAGACTTGTTGAAGGCAATATGAAAAAAGATGTAGATATAATAAAGGATACACTTACGCATATACATACCATGCGTGATACTTGGAAAGAGGTAGTGCGTTTAAATAATGAAGGTAAAGCGAAGTGATGATTGAAAGGTCGGTTATATGGAAAATATAAATGTATATATAACAATTCTTTCAGATTCTCTCAGAAAAAAAATAGATGTATTGCAAAATATCCTTGATTTGACAAAAGAACAGGGACAGATTTTAAGTGAATCGGATATAGAAAAAATGGATGTTGATGGATTTGACAGAATTGTAGAGAAAAAATATGAGCTGCTTAATGAAATGCAGGAACTTGATAACGGATTCGATTCAGTTTATAAAAAGATAGGAAAAATGTTAGCAGATAATAAAGACATGTATAAATCCGAAATACTTCAGATGCAGAATCTTATAAGGACGATTACAAATATAGGTATGGAACTTGAAAGTCTTGAACAGCAAAATAAAACAAAGTTCAATACTTATATAAGAAATAAAAGACATGCTATAAATGACTTTAAACAGTCAAACAGAGTTGCTACTTCATACTATCAGAATATGTCAAACCAGCATAGAGTATGGCAGTCGCATTTTTTGGATCAAAAAAAATAAAAATATTAAAAAAAAGCTAAAGTCATATGGCAATCAACCGATATATATATTGAGTAAGTTAATACTTATAATAGCTTTTGACTATATGTGTACGGACAGATAGGAAAGCAAAATTATTAATTATTATCTCAATGGCATGGAAGCCATTGTAAATTCAAGGAGGAAAACATTATGATAGTACAGCATAATATGACTGCGTTAAACGCAAACAGACAGTTAGGCATCACAAATACAAATCTTTCAAGAAGCACAGAGAAGCTTTCTTCAGGTTATAGAATCAACCGTGCGTCAGATGATGCTGCAGGACTTTCTATTTCAGAGAAGATGCGTGGACAGATCAGAGGTCTTAAACAGGCATCTACAAATGCTCAGGATGGTCAGTCACTTATCCAGACAGCAGAAGGTGCTATGAACGAAATTCACTCAGTTCTTCAGAGAATGAGAGAACTTGTTGTTCAGGCTAAGAATGATACATATTTATCAGAAGATCGTGCTAAGATTCAGGCAGAGATGCAGCAGCTCGAATCTGAGATTACACGTATTGCTACACAGACTCAGTTCAACAAGATGAACCTTCTTAATGGATCATACAAGAGTAAACAGATTCAGGTTGGTGCAAACGATAAACAGACAATCAGCATTAGCATTACAACTATGACAGCTAAGAAGCTTGGTGTAGACAAGATTCATTCAGCAGTTCGTAAGGCTAAGGGTAGTGCTATCGGAATACAGCTCACAAAGATTGATGAAGCTATTACAGCTGTATCAGAAAAGAGATCAGATCTTGGTGCTATTTCAAACAGACTTGACCATACAATCGCAAATGCTGATAACATGGCTGAGAATCTCCAGTCTTCAGAAAGCAAGATCCGTGATGTAAATATGGCATCAGAGATGGTAGCATATTCAAGCATGAGTATTCTTCAGCAGGCTGGACAGTCTATGCTTTCTCATGCAAATCAGGCTACACAGGGTGTTCTTTCATTACTTCAGTAATTAAAGAATATTTTGTATGGCATAATTATATGCGTAAGAGACCAGACAGGGTGTTGTTTATTCATATTATGATTATAACAGTTACTCTGAAAGGGGCTGGCGTAAAGCCAGCCTCTTTTTTTTGAAAATAAATAATTAAATAAGAAAGAGGTTTATTATGAGTAAAGAAAAAGAGCAGATTAAAAGTACGATTAATGAAGTGCAGGAAGTTGTAGATTTATTTTATCAACAAAATGATAAAGATGCATTTGAAAAATTTATGTTTGTGTTAGAAGATATGACAAAAGCAATTGATAATCTTGCAGTATATAAGAATTCTAATCCGGAATTTGTAATGGATGAAGGTAAAATTTTCAGTATATTGAGTGATGCAATGGAAGCTCTTCAGTCTGACGATAAAGTTTTGATGGCTGACATATTACAGTATGATTTTATAGAATACATAAGTGATTTGGTAGAAAATATGGAGTAGCGGATAAATTATGGCAGCTCGGAGGATTTTCATTATGTATTTAGAAAATAATATTAAAGAATTAAAAAACAAAAATCCGGAAGTTTGTAATGCAATTTTGGAAAATATATCAAAAGATGATTATAAAGAGATATCCAAAGAATTCAGGCTTGTTGATACCAAAGATGGAGATAAAACAGTAGAAGTTTATAGCGATAGTAGATTTGTGAGACTTAATAGTATATATAGCCCTGAAAGGGAAGCATTACATTGGACTAATAAGCTAAATAAAGTTGACAATATCACATCAGTTGTTATGTTTGGGATTGGAACAGGTGTTTTTTATAGGAGTATAAAAAAAGTATTAAACAGCTCAACCTATTTATTTTTATATGAACCGGATTTTGAATTGTTTTTGTTTTGTTTTAGAAATTTTGATATGACAGAAATGTTATCTGATGAGAGAGTATTTATTTATGTAGACAATGTTAATAGTAGTAGCTTTTTAAGTGACTTATCTGTTAAGTTAAATTGGGCTATGATATCTACGCAAATGTTATGTGTGCATCCTATATATGACAAGCTATATAATGAAAAGTATATTAAATTTGTTTGCGAGACAGAACAATTAAAAAATATGCTCAATGCAAGAAAAAATACATCTGTTATTTATGCAAAAAAATTTACTGTAAATGCAATTAAAAATTTGCAGTATGTAAAAGAAAGTAACTACATCGGCGAGTTAAAAGGAATAATTGATGAAAATATTCCGTTCATAATTGTTTCAGCAGGACCCTCACTTGATAAAAATATAGATGCATTAAAAATGGCAGAAAAAAAATCAGTTATTTTGGCAACAGACACAGCAGTAAAGTATTTACTGGCTCATAATATAGCTTTTGATGCTATAATAACTGTAGATGGAAGAAAGAGTGTAAGCCATTTAGCAGATGAGAGATGTGCATCATATCCGATATTTACGGTACCTGATGCAAAAAGTGAAGTATTAGAAAGGAATCATGGAAAAAAGATATGGATAAATGGTTCAGGATATTTACAAAATTTATATAGTAAATATGGTTGTTTATTTCCTGAATACAATTCAGGTGGTTCGGTAGCAACGGCGGCGTTTTGGGTTGCACAGGAAATAGGGGCAAAAAATATAATTTTAATCGGTCAGGATTTAGCTTTTAAAGGTGATAAGACGCATGCAGGAGACATTAAAAATCAATGCAGTGAATGGATTGAAGAAAAAGAAATTTATATTGATAGTATAAATGGAGATAAAATTAAGACAAGATATGATTGGCTTGGATATCTTAGATGGTTTGAGAATATGATAGTTCAGTCGGGAGAAAATATTAATGTAATTGATGCAACAGAGGGCGGTGCTAAAATTTCAGGAACAAGAATTATGAAATTAACTGAAGCAATAGATAAATATTGCAGTGAAAAAGTTGATTTTAGACATATATTAACTGAACTTCCGGCAACATTTGGAAATGAAAAATATAAGAGTGTACATCGTGATATTGAACATATAAAAAAGGAATTGGAATGTGTTTATGACAATTCAAAGACGGGAATTGCATCAGCAAATAGAATCTTGCAAATGTTTGAACAGAGCAAGATAATTCCAAAAAAAGTTGATATAAATATGAAAAAAATAAATGATGTACAAAAGAGTATACAAAAACAGAATATATATTTATTGTTAGATGAATATATATCTGCAGATATAGCTGACAGAATTGAAGCAGCTGCGAAAAAATATGATACTGAGAATGAAAAGCTATATGAAACAGCAAAGAGTATGGATGTTTTATTTAAGGCATTATTAAAAGCCGTTGATGAACTTATGCCTGTTTTATGCGAAACTTTGAAAAAAATTTAATAAGGGGAAAACAGATGTATGAAATTGTTTCATTGGTGGATGACTTAATCAGAGAAACATCGGAAATTCTGTATTATAGAAAAAAAGAAAGATATACAGAAATAGACGATGTTTTAGGTTTAATTTCATATAATTTAAGAAAACTTGATGAAAAAATAAGAGAATATAAGGACGAAACATTAGAAATTTTGTTTTGTGAAAATATACAAAATAAAGATTGGTTTGAACGAAGTTTTTTAAAAGGAATATGTAAAATAAAGGAATATATTTTAAATAATTATAATGTTAATCCTATTTTTTATTACGAAAAAAACTTAGAGAGTTTGAAGAGGAGAGATAAAGAGTTAAGTGAGCATATAAAAAACGAAGCCTATTATGTAGATAATAAGAAACGAAAATATGATTTGGAATGGAACAGGGTATTAGATGTTTCGTTGGCGATAGAGAGTGGTAATGTTGGGAAAATAAATATCTGTTCATTTGGAAATCCTTGGCAGGAAGCTATGCTTTATGCAGACGGAGTTGATGCTAAAACTGAAAAATGCATTGTATTTGGTTTTGGATTAGGATACCATATCCAGGAAATGGCAAAAATGCATCCTAATATGGATATATATGTAATTGAAAATGATATAAGACAGATAAACATAGCCGTGTGTTATAGAAATATTTTAGATATAATTAATAATGAAAAAATACATTTGATATATTGCAAAAATATATTGGATTATGCAGAAGCCATAAGAGATAACATCAATTATGAAGATTCTGTAGCAATGGAATGCAGGATGTGGATGCCGTCAATTAAAGCAATAGAGGATGAAGGGCTAAGGGAATTGCTTGAAAGATATAAGTTGACTTTTTTTTCTATGAAGTATTTTAAAGATATATTAGAAGAAAATTTTGAGCAGAATCAATTGTTGAATGATGAATATGTCACAAGTGTAAGGTATTTATTTGAGGGAAAGGATGTAATATTAATTGCTGCCGGACCTTCATTCGATTTAGATGTAGAGAATTTAAAGAAATTATTGAAATCCAGATTAAGAAGTGAAATTTGTGTATTATGTGTCGGAAAGATGTGCAGAAGGTTAATAAAGGAGAAGATTATTCCGGATTTTATAATTATGACCGATGCCAATAAGAGCACAAAATGGCAGATAAGTGGTGTTGAAGAGAGTGGCATACCATTAATTTATATATCAACTGTTGCGTCAGATGTTGCAAGAGAATATAAAGGAAAAAGATATATAGCATATCAAAAGGATTTTGAAAAATCAGAGCAGGCAGCATTATCATGTGGATATCCGTTATTTGAAACAGGAGGGTCAGTGGCAACTTTTGCGATAGATATAGCGTTAAAATTTAAATGCAACAGACTTATATGTGTTGGTTTAGACATGGGATATTCAGGTGAAAAAACGCATGCCGGTGAAATAGGAAGAAAGCTTGTTAATAAGAACAGTTTTAGGCAGATTGAAGCTGTAGGTGGCGGAAAGGCATATACAAATAAAAATCTTGAGATATACAGAAAATGGATAGAAAAGAGAATATCAGGGGAAGAAGGAGTAACGGTAATAAATGCATCACATGGAGCGAGAATTAAGGGGATGCGAGAGCAGAATTTAACACAAATATATAATTTAAATTGAAATATATAGGTGAATATATCAGCAAAAAATAGTTGTGAAAGAAGGTGAAGATATGATTAACTGTAAAAAAGTGTTGGCTGTTATACCGGCAAGGAGCGGTTCAAAAAGTGTAAAAGATAAAAATATTCGTCTTATTGCAGGAAAACCAATGATTGCATATTCAATAGAGCATGCTTTAAATGCACCAAGTATAGATAGGGTTATAGTGAGTACCGACAGTTTAAAATATGCAGAAATTGCAAAAAGCTATGGTGCAGAGATACCGTTTTTGCGACCGGCGGAGTATGCGACTGATGAGGCACTTGATATTGATGTGTTTAAACATGCACTGTCATTTTTAGAAGAAAATGAAAAATATGTACCGGATATTGTAGTTCAGCTTAGACCGACATATCCTATAAGAAATATACAGGATATAGAGAATATGATAAAGTATTTGGAAGAACATCCGGAGGTAGATTCTGTAAGATGTGTTGCACCTGCAAAAGAAATTCCATATAAAATGTGGTTTATGAATGAAAAGTGTTTGTTAGAACCGATAATGAAAGACATACCTGAATGTTATAATATGCCCAGACAGAAGTTGCCAAATGTATATTATCAAAATGCATGTATAGATGTCTTTAGAGCAGAGGTTGTAATGAAAAAAAATTCTATGACAGGTGATGTTATAGCAGGATATAAAATGGAAGAAAATTTTGATATTGATACGGAAGAAGAATTTTTAATTGCAAGCAAAAAAATTGAGGGCATGGTAAATGTTGAAAAATGATTTTTAGCATTGATACATATTAGGAGATTGGAATATGCAATATATTAATAAAAATTTTCAGAATATGGAAGAATATCGACCTGCATTATATGAGAAAATAAAAGAAAAATATGATGCTGAAAAATTTAATTTTGACAGGTTTAACCTTGTTGAAACAAGAGACGGGAGCAAAACGGTTGAGATTATAGATGAAGGAAAAAAAATAAGATTAAATAGTATCTATAGTCCTAAAAAAGAAGCAGAAAGATGGATTAAACAGTATAATTTTGAACACATAAGTTCGTCAGTTGTAATGTTTGGAGTTGCAAATGGAATTTTTGCAAATACGATTCTTGAAAATACAAAAGATGATGCAGTAATTATTTTGGTAGAGCCGGATATAGAACTTTTTTTGTATTGTTTAGAAAATTTTGATTTTGAACAAATACTATCGGATAGTAGGGTACATCTTTTTATAGATACAATAAATGATGATAATTTATACTTTGGTTTTTTTGATTATATAAGTGATGCAATGCTACCAAATCAGGTAATTTGCATATATCCTGGAATGGAAAAATTGTATAAAGCTAAAGCGAGAAAGTTTTTAGATACAATCGAGAAATGTTATAGTGTAGAGTTATCTTTGGCATTTGGGTCACAGGATATATTTAAAATGGGTATTATAAATTTGTTAAAAAATCTTCATTTTATTAAAGAAAGTAATTATCTGACAGAATTTATAGGAAAAGTACCTGACAATGTTCCTGTTATTATTGCAGCTGCCGGACCATCTCTTGACAAAAATATCGACGAACTAAAAAGGGCAGAAGGAAAGGCTTTTATAATAGCAACAGATACAGCGGTCAAGTCATTTATATCTCATAATGTACATTATGATGTAATAATAATAAAGGATGCGAGGAAAAGTATATCACATTTATCTGATGAGCGTTGCTTTAATCATCCTATTATTGCTGATATTAAAGCAAGAAACAGCATTTTGGAAATGAATCACGGCAGAAAAATATGGAATAACACTTCGGATTTTTTATGTAATTTATATTCAAAATATGGATTGGGATATACATCATGTATGCTTGGCGGTTCTGTAGCAACAGACGCATTCACTGTAGCTGAGATAATAGGTGCGAAAAGAATAGTGTTAATAGGACAGGATTTAGCATATGCAGGGGAATATACACATGCAAATGGAGTTGCTAATCATGTTTATGATGAAATAAATGGTGTAGTAGATGTTGAGGATATTTATGGAAATATGATAAAATCAAGAGGTGATTGGGTAGATATGCTTGACTGGTTTAAATCTGAAATAGCAACGCTTAATGGAAAAATTGACGTGATAGATGCAACAGAGGGTGGTGCTAAAATACAAGGAACCAGGATTATGAAATTATCAGAAGTAATTGATAATTATTGCACCGGACAATTTGATTTTGATATGTTGTTGAAGAGTATGCCAGCGACATTTTCTGCCGAAAAATATTCACTTGTTAAAAATGATTTGTTAGACCTAAAGATAGAATTAAATGAAATAACTGAGTGTGCAAAAGAAGGAATTGAGATTTCGGATTATATGCTATTGAATTTAGAAACACAGAGTAGAGATGAAGTAAGGAAAACAATGGCAGCCATAAAAGAAAAAATTGATTTTATAGAAAAGCAGTTTGTATATATAATCATTAGTGATTATGTTGAAACAAGAATGAAAAACAGCATATTTAAGATTAATATGTTATCTCAAAATGACGAAGAAAATATTAGGATGTCATATGAATTGTCAAAAAATGCTTTCGAGGCAATTTTGGAAACAGTAGATTTTGCAATGCCGATTTTAGAAGAAGCATTGGAGAAAATATAAGGAACGGAGGCTAATGAATTGAGCAGATTATTTAATGATTTATTTATTTTTGAGATGGCAAACAGCCATCAGGGTGATGTGGAGCATGGAAAAGATATTATTCATGAGATGGGTAAAATTGCGAGAAAGTATAATATAAATGCTGCAGTAAAGCTACAGTACAGAAATCTTGACAACTTTATACATCCCGATTATGTGAATAGAACTGATATTCCTCATGTGTCAAGATTTATGAGTACAAGACTTACATATGAGCAGTTTACGGAACTTGTTGATGCTATCAAGGAAGAGGGAATGATAGCAATGAGTACGCCATTTGACGAGGATGGTGTTGACTGGTGTATGGAACAGGGGATAGATATCATAAAGATTGCAAGCTGCAGTGCTCTCGACTGGCCATTGATTGAGAAAGCAGCATCTACAGGCAAACCGCTTATTATATCTACAGGTGGAAAAACATTATCAGATATAGACAAGCTTTATAATTTCTTTTCTCACAAAAAATGTGATTTTGCATTTTTACATTGTATTGCAGAATATCCGGCACCGGCGGATCATCTTCAGCTTGATTTTATTGACCGCATGAATAAAAGATACAGAGACATTACAATAGGATATTCAGGACATGAAGACCCAGATGATAATACTGTTGCAATGCTTGCGGTAGCAAAAGGTGCAAAGATACTTGAGAGACATGTAGCACTGCCGACAGAAAAATATTCGATAAATGCATATTCTATGACACCTGCTCAGGCAGACAAATGGGTAGAGGCTTCAATTAAAGCAAAGACCATATGTACTACAAAGAAGGAAAATGACAAATATGTAAGTCAGGCGGAGATAGATTCTCTCAATTCTCTTATGCGTGGAGTTTATCTTAAACATGACGTCAAGGCAGGAGATACTATAGGAATTGAAGATGTATTCTTTGCAATGCCATGTCAGGAAAAACAGATGAACAGCGGAGAGTTTAACGACGGAATAGAAGTGTCAAGAGATTATGCAGCTAATGAGGCACTTTTTGAGACAAGGCATATTACACCGACAAAGCTTGCAAGAAGTATTATACATGATGCAAAGGGTATGCTTTATGAAGCAGGAATTGCACTTGGTGATGATATCGAGATAGAACTTTCTCATCATTATGGAATGAAGAACTTCAGACAGACAGGAGCCATTATTGTAAGTGTAATAAATAGAGAATATTGTAAGAAACTTTTGATAGTCCTTCCGGGTCAGAAACATCCTATGCATATGCATAAGATAAAAGAAGAGACATTCCAGCTTTTATATGGAGACCTTGAGATTGTTCTTGATGGCGAGAAGAAGGAACTTAAAGCAGGAGATGTACAGACTGTTCTTCGTGGACAGAAACATGCATTTACATCAAGAAACGGAGCAATATTTGAGGAAATTTCAACAACACATATAAGAAAAGATTCTTATTATGATGACCCAAAGATAAGTAAACTTGATCCTATGGAGAGAAAGACGATATTACGTAACTGGTAATAATAAGGGGATTTTAATGGATGAAAGAAGAGTTTTTGAATTAGCTAAAAAGGTAGCAAATTGTGAAAAAGTCAATAATATGCTTGTTGAGTCAATACAGACTTTGTCCGAGGCATATAACATGCTTTTATCGGAAATGGATTGTTTTAAAAAGAATGTAATGTATGAAGTGACTGACAAAAGGCTTGAAAAAGATTTGCTTGATGTACCAACGGTATTGTCCTGTGATGCGACATTGGATGAACTTTTAAAAGGAAAAAAGTCGCTGTGCAGGTTCGGTGACGGTGAATTTGCATGTATTTCAGGAAATCTCAGGGCAAAATTTACTACAACATACAGTGAAAGACTTGCCAAAAAACTGTTGGAAGTTTTGGCGAGTGATGATGAGAATATAATGATTGCCATAGCGGATAATTATGGAAGTCTTGAGAAATACTCAGAAGCTTCAAAACGAGAGATAAGAAGTTATATGGCAAGCGGAGCAAGAAAAGAGCATATTGTACTTTTGGATTTGCATAGAGCATATTATAATACTTATGTGACAAGACCATATATTACATTTGCAGATGCTTTTACTGATGGACCTAAAAATAGATTTGACAAGCTTAAACTTATATGGAAGAACAGAGATGTTGTGCTTATAGAAGGTGTATACACACGATTTGGAGTTGGAAATGACCTGCTTTCAGGAGCGAAGTCTGTTACAAGAATATTAGGACCGGCAGTAGATGCGATAAATAAATATGATGAAATATTTAAAGCCGCCATGCAGGAGAAAGAGGATGCATTATATCTTCTTGCACTTGGACCTGTCGCTACAGTCATGGCATATGATTTGGCAAAAACAGGAAGACAGGCAGTTGATATAGGACATTTGGATCTTGAGTACGAATGGTTTTTAAGAGGAGAGGGTGTCAGAGTACCGGTGCCATATAAATATGTAAATGAGATAGCTGGTGGAGAGAATGTTGAGCAGATACATGACGAAAAGTATGAGAGTGAGATAAAGATATTAGTATAAAAAATCAGGTTATATAATATTAAAATAGTTATTATATAACCTGATTTTTTTAATAAAATTATTTATCTACAACTGCGAATAGAGTATCGGCTTGCTTGTTTTTTATTAAAGAAGCTATATATTCTTTATTTAATGCATCTGTTATCAATGTCTTATAGACAGAACTCTGGCGTCCACTGGGTCTGCCGTCAGATAACCAGTATAAGTTATTAGAAAGATTGTACCGCTGTATCTGTCTTATTTTATAATTTGAAAAATTGCAATTGTCAAAAATATATTCAAGTCCTTTTTCATTATAATTAAAAATGTGTGCTTTTTTATAATAGTGTTCTATAAATGGACGGCATCGGAATGTTTTTAACATTACATCGTCAACATTAGGAACCTCAATGTAAATCTTTCCGTTTTCATTTAATAACTGTTTTAAGTTTTTGAGAAAATCAATTGGTTTCTCGATATGTTCTAATACATGGAACATAAAAATTTTATCAAATTTGGTTTCAAAGTCTTCAGGATCTTTGGCTACATGAATATTGTATTTTGCAAGTCTGTCTTTTATATAAGCTCTGGCTTTACTGTCCCATTCGGTAGCATATACATCTTTTGCATAATCAGATATAGCGGCAGTAAAATATCCGACAGAAGAACCTATTTCAAGAATTGTATCATTGACCGATAAGTCATTTTTAACTCGTTCGGTTCTGAGTTTTGCTTCGGATAAGAAATTATTGAATACTTTATCCAGTTCGGTATAGTCGTAATAATCAGCAGTATGCACTTCTTCTCTGAAAGTGCCATCGTAATATTCTGATAAATCTTGAGAAGGGAGCGGATACATAAAATGTGTTTCACAATTTTTGCATTTATACATTTTACATGAATCATCAGTGATATTTCGTATTTTATAATCTTGTAGTTCAACTTCAGCGCATCCGCAGAGTGTACATTTAATATTTAAATTGTCAAGCATTTCAACCTCCATGTCGAGTATAACACAATTATTTGGTTATATATGTGTATATATACCAATATTTATATCGGCATATATAAAAAAAGATGTAGGAGAACTGGAAAAAATTAGTTTGCATATGGGATTAAACATAATGAAAAAAATGTCGATATATATATTAAACAGAGTAGCAGGGAAGCTGTAAAAAGACAAATGAACATTTCATGGAGGAAATAGTAATGATTATCAAGATAACTGATAGACTAAAATATTGGGGACAGTTGTTACTGTTGCCGGTCTATTGGTTATCTTTTTTAGTGCCACGAAATAAAAAGATATGGCTATTTGGCAGCACATTTGGAAGAAGATTTGCAGATAATCCCAGATATTTGTACTTGTATGTAAGTCAGCACAAAGAAGAATTGTCGATTAGACCAATTTGGATTTCGCATAATGAAGATATTGTCAGGATGTTGAATGCGGAAGGTTATGAGGCATATATGTATCATAGCTTGAAAGGAATCTGGTATGCTTTGCGTGGAAAGGTCTATTTATTTGATAATTATTCAAAAGATATAAATTTTTGGCAAAGTGGCGGTGCGATGAAAGTAAACCTTTGGCATGGTACAGGAAACAAAAAGGCGAATCATGACAATATGTTTGATAAATTCAGGCATCCACAAAATATATGGGAAAGATTTATTACGTTTCCACGTAGAATATCAGACGAGAAACCACATCATTATACACTAGCTACATCAGAACCATTAGCTGACATAACAACATCAGCTTTCAATACGACACTAGAGCATGTTATAATAGATGGCTATCCAAGAATGGATGCAATATTAGGAGAAAAGATAGTTAATGTTTATACAACTGAAGAAAAATTAAATTTGGCAAATATTAAAAAATGGAAATCAGAAGGAATGGTTATTGATTTTTATATGCCAACATTTAGAGAATCGGAAAGCAAATTTTTTGAAGTAATGGATTTGCAAAAATTTAATGACTTTTTAAAACAAAATAATATTGTATTTGTTTCAAAGCTTCATCCAAAATCAAAAATGCATGAAAAATTTAGCAAATTAAAATATTCAAATATATATAATGTTACGGCAGAAGTTGACCCTTATACATTTTTAGAATATGTTGATTTGCTGACTGTTGATTATTCATCAGTATATTCAGAATATATGCTTTTGGACAGACCGGTAGTATCATTTTTCTATGATTATAAAGAATATTCTGAAAATACAAGGGTAGGATATGTATCATTTGATGAATATATGCCTGAGGAAAGAGCTTTTGATATGGAACAGCTTATGGAAAAGACTGTTTTAGTTTTAAATAATGATATACATAGAAAAGACAGAATAAAATCAAAAAATCGTATGTGGAAATACCAGAAAGCTGGAGCATGTAAGAGGCTTGTAAAAAAAATTGAAAAGATAGAGGAAAATTAAGTATGAATTATGCAATTATACTTGCTGGTGGAAGTGGAAGCAGAATGAAATTAAAAAGTATACCTAAACAGTATTTGAAAGTAAATAACAGAGAGATTATTGCGTATGCGATAGAAAAATTTCAGAATCATAGTCAGATAGATAAGATAATCGTTGTAGTAGCGAATGAATGGAAAGAACACGTGGAAGAAGTAGTAAAAGAAGAAAAATTTACGAAAGTGGTAAAGTATGCTTTAGGAGGAGCATCAAGACAAATGTCAATTTATAATGGGTTGAGCGTGGTTAGAAGTCAAGCAGAAGAAAATGATATTGTGATAATACACGATGCAGCTAGACCGTGTGTTGATGAACAAACTATAACGGAGTGTATAGAAGCAACAAAGAGCGGAGATGGTGCAATGCCGGTTATAACAGTTAAAGATACGATATATTTAAGTGAAAATGGAGAAAAAATAGATAAATTGTTAAATCGTGATGAATTATATGCTGGACAGTCGCCAGAGTGTTTTAGATTTGGGAAATATATTAAAATACATGATAGGATGACAGAAGATGAGATTAATTTAGTGAGGGGAAGTAGTGAAATCGCCTTTAAGGGCGGAATGGATATACAGATGATTAAAGGTCATGAATCAAATTTTAAGATAACAACAATGGAAGATTTAGATAAATTTAAGTTGCTTATAGAACACTAGAGTAAGGAAGGTAAAGTCAATGAAAGCTTATTTGCTACATGGAATAAATGATTTAAGATATCAAGATATTGATATACCAAAGATACCAAAAGGATGGGTTTTAGTAGAAGTTAAGGCAGCAGGTATATGTGGTTCAGACATTCCGAGAATATTTGAAACTGGAACCTATTATTTTCCGACAATTCCTGGACATGAATTTTCAGGGATTGTTAAAAAGATGTCTGATGATAGTGAAGAGGATATGGTGGGAGAAAGAGTTGGAGTATTTCCGCTCATCCCATGTGGAAAATGTGAATGTTGTGTACAAGAAAAATATGAACTGTGTAATAATTATGATTACTTAGGCTCAAGAAGAGATGGAGGATTTGCAGAATATGTTTTGGTGCCTGAGTGGAATCTTATTGAAATACCTGAAAATGTATCATTTGAGGAAGCTGCAATGTTGGAACCGATGTCTGTAGGAATACATGCTTTAAGGCGAATAGGGGGGAAAAAAATTTCAAGTATTGTAATATATGGACTTGGTCCGATAGGTATGATGATGGTGCAGTGGGCGAGAATACTTGGTATAAAAGATATTTATTTGGTGGGAAATAAAGATGCTCAGATGCAAACAGCAGGTAAATTAGGATTTGAAAATATATGTGATGCATCAAAGAAAAATCCTGTTAACTGGATTATGGAATTGACAAATGGTCATGGGGTTGATGTAGCGGTAGAAGGAGTGGGAGCTAATAGTGTATTTTCACAGGCTTTAGAAAGTGTTAAAGCTGAAGGAAATGTTTTAATCGTAGGAAATCCAAAAGAAGATTTATCACTTGATAAGAAAATATTTTGGAAAATTCATCGTAAACAGCTAAAAATTTATGGTTCATGGAATTCAAGTTTTACCAAAAAGAATGATGATGATTGGCACAAATCATTAGAAGTATTAAGTAGTGGGAAAATGCAAGTTAATGATTTGATTACTCATAAATTAGAATTTAATGATTTGTTTAACGGATTAAAAATAATGAAAAATAAAAAAGAGTATTCATGCAAGGTAATGATTGTTAGATAAAAACATATTAAAGAGGAAGAATTGATGAACAGACAACTGGAAAATGGGAAAATATCTGCATCGCTAATGTGTTTAAGATTGAAAAAATTGGAAGAAGATATTCGTATATTGGAAAAAGAAAGTGTTGAGTATCTTCATATAGATGTAATGGACGGTGAATTTGTTCCAAATTTTGGGCTTGGAATTGATTATATAAATGGAATTAGGGAAATGACTGACATTCCTTTGGATTTTCATATGATGGTAACAAGACCGGAAGAAAAAATAGAATGGCTGAAACTTAGACCACAGGATCAGATTTCAATACATTATGAAAGTACAATACATGTGCAACGTACATTAGTAAAAGCTAAAACTTATGGGTGTAAAGTATTTTTAGCAATTAATCCTGCAACGCCTATATATTGTGTTGAAGAAGTATTGGATTACATAGATGGAATTACGGTTCTTACAGTCAATCCGGGTTTTGCAGGACAGCGTATAGTAAAGAGTTGTGTCCCAAAAGTAAAAAAATTAGAAACATTTCTCAAACAAATGAGTTATCCGGAACTAACGATAGAAGTTGATGGAAACATTAGTTTTGAAAATGGAAAATTACTTAGAGAATTAGGCGCAGATATTTTTGTCGCTGGAAGTTCAAGTATATTCAATGGAGAAAATTTAGCGGAAAATATTAGAAAGTATCGTAGACATATACAATAGAAAGGACTAATAGTGAGATATACGAAAAAAGTTAAATATGAAGAATTGAGAGAGAAGTATGATTATATTATTGGGTGGGGAACACCTAAAAATGAATTTAAAAGCAGATATAATCCTTTTATGTACAAGCTCGATTTTGTTATAAATGGTCAAAATCGAGATGTTGGCAAAATAATTTGCGGTATAAAGGTTTATGGAATTGATAAATTAAAAGAAGTTGAGGAAAGTAAAGTTTGTGTAGTTATAGCACCAAATATTGAGTATGAAATTATAAAACAGATAGAAAAATATATTCCAGGTGCAGATACCATAGTTGCTAGATTAGTTGAAGCAGAAGAAAATGAAAATACATATTCAACTGATTGTGAAGATATTATAATGTAAGATATTATGAAAAAATTAGGATATGAGAAGTTCACATATATGGATATAGGTGTATGCCATCCAGTTATACGCAATAATACATATTTGTTTTATGAAAATAGTAAATCAAAAGGTGTATTGGTAGAGCCGAATCCGCTTATGGTCGAATTGATAAAAGAGTATAGACCAGAAGATAAAGTGATTGTATGTGGAACCGGTGGAAAAAATGATGAAACATTAAGATATTATTATAGTAAAAGTACGCCAGGGTTAAATACTTTTAAAAAAGAAATAGCAAAACAGAGAAATATATTGGATAATTATTGCGAAATTCCTATTAGAAATATAAATGAAATCATAGAAGAAAACTTTGAAAGTTTTCCGGATGTTATTGATATAGATACCGAAGGTATGGATATAGAGATTTTGAAAAATATTAATTTTAATAAATACAAAATTAAAATAATCTGTATAGAAAATGATAGTGAAGAAGCATTAGATTTTTTGCAGAAAAATAATTATATACATTGTATGACAACTAAAGAAAATAATATTTTTGTATTAGAAGAAGAATTAAACAAATATAAAGAATGTGAGTATTAAAAAATATTAATAAATGTAGGAAGAAAAAATGACA